>WFQV01000263.1 GCA_015486905.1 Melioribacteraceae bacterium
ATTTCGGAGCGGGGAACCAATGCGGCGACAGAATCGATTACAATTACATCAACGGCGTTACTGCGAATGAGAGCATCGACAATTTCAAGCGCCTGCTCGCCGTAATCCGGTTGTGAAAGAAGAAGATTTTTTACATCCACGCCAACTTTCTTTGCGTAGCCGATGTCAAGCGCATGCTCTGCATCGATGAAAGCGGCAATCCCGCCTAATTTTTGTGCTTCGGCAATAATATGCAAACAAACGGTTGTCTTACCCGAAGATTCGGGTCCGTAAATTTCAACTATTCTACCGCGCGGTACACCTCCTATGCCGAGCGCAAAATCCAACGAGACCGAGCCTGTAGAAATTGCTTCGACTTTAGTGATTACACCATCGCCCAATCTCATTATCGAGCCTTTGCCGTAAGTTTTTTCAATCCCGTAAATTGTTTCCTCTAAAATTTTCTTCCTTTGTTCATTTTCGTTAACTGCCATTATTCCTCCTGATTTTTCAATTCAAAACTTTTTATTTCGGAATAGACCGAGCCGGTCGGTTTTAATTCGCTTTTAAAAAGGATTATTTTCTCAATAAAAAAATCCTTTTTGTCAAACTCCATCTTCCTCAACTTCAAAATTTTATTTTTATCTTCATAACCTTTCAAGCGTGCAAGAGTAAGATGCGGTTTGAATTTCCTTGTCTCTTTTGTAAAACCGAGGCTTTGAAAATTTTCTTCTATTTCATCACGCAGCCTTACAAGTTCTTCGGTTGCTTCAAATCCTGCCCAAAGAATTTTTGGTTCACCGTTACGGTAAAATACTCCGAATCTTTTGAATGCAGTTGGAATTTTAGCTCTCCTCTCAAGTAAGTCATTCAAAATTTTTCCGATTTCAGGAATAATTTGTTTGTCCGTATCACCCAGAAATTTTAATGTTAAATGGAGTTTGCTTTTCGGCTCCCATTTTACTTTTGAAGAACCGAAGACATCGTTCCTAAGCGAAATAATTTCTTCAATAATATTATCGGGCAGTTCAGCCGCTACGAACAATCTTTCAGTCGTCATAAGGGATACCCAAAACGTGTCTTCTCAACATATCCAAAGCCGCTTGCGATGTTCTCTGTTTATTAAGTATTCTGTCGTCCCCGAAATGGAACTCACGTATTGTACAATTATTTTCGTCGCAGACACCGATGTAAACCAGCCCGATTGGTTTGTGTTCCGATTCACCCGTAGGTCCCATTATTCCTGTAACAGCCAATCCGAGGTCGGTTCCGGATACGGCACGGACACCTTCAGCCATTTGTCTGCAAACCTCCTCACTAACCGCACCGTGTTCCGCTATAGTATCCTCGTCAACGTGAAGCAATTCAACCTTAGCACCGTTACTGTAAGAAACTATTCCCCGTTCGAAATATTTACTGCTGCCGCTTACGTCGGTTATTCTACTGCTTATTAAGCCGCCGGTGCAGGATTCCGCAGTTGCAAGAGTCAGTGCCCTATCGGCTAAGAGTCTGCCGATTACTCCCTCCAACTTCTCTTCACCTTTACCGTAAATAAATCTTCCCACCTTCGAGCGAATTCTCTGTTCAATCTGGGATAATTTATTCTTTGCCTCTTTTTCTTCTTCCGCTTCTACGGTAACTCTTACTTTCACACCATATTGAGAGGGCAGAAATGCTATTTTACCGCCGTCCAATAGTTCCTCGAGGCTGCCTAATTTCTCATAAAGAACGGATTCGGGGATACCGGTTGTTAACAAAGTATCCATTAAAATAGTTTTCACTTTGCCCCGAGTAATTTCACTTAATTTGGGAATAACAAAATCTTCCATCATCCCTTTCATTTCGTGAGGAACGCCCGGCATTGAGATAAAAATTTTACCGTCTTTTTCAATCCATGTCCCAGGTGCCGTACCGCGGCGGTTATTTATTACGGTTGCTATTTTAGGAACAAAAGCCTGGTCTTTGTTAACTTCCGTAATTACTCTATTCCTTTTGGCGAAGAACGTTTTTATTTCCTCGAAGACCCCTTCGTTAAAAACCAACTCCGTTTCAAAGTATTTAACAATACACTTCCGGGTCATATCGTCGTGCGTAGGACCAAGCCCGCCGGTAACCAAAACGATATCGTAGTTTTTTAATCCATAATCAAATTCACGAATTATTATTTCTTCGTTGTCGGGAATTACCACGTCTTTAGCAACTTTGATTTGCAATCCGGATAATTTTTCGCCGATGTAGCCGGCATTTGTGTTGATAGTTTGTCCTATTAAAATTTCATCCCCGATGGTAATGAGGTAAGCTTCCATTTTATTTCCTTAAAATTAAAATATATTCAATTGCAAAATAACAAGCATGAGAATCAATGTGTAAACTCCGGAAACGATATCGTCTAACATTATTCCCCACCCGCCGTTAATTCTTTCCAGTTGTCTTGCGGGAAAAGGCTTTAAAATATCTAATACCCTCCATAAAATAAAACTTAAAACAACAATAATCAACGTTTTAGGGAGAGTAATCAGAGCCAGCCAGGTACCAACAAATTCATCCAGAACAAATTTTGAAGGGTCTTTACCGTAAGCATGTTCGAATTTCGTACCGAGTGGAATTCCGATAACAGTGGCAAGTGAAATAAAGATAAGCATTACAGTAGGATTTTCGAAGCCGGGGATTAAGTAAATAAACAGCGCAACAAAACTCCCCGCCGTTCCGGGGAAAACCGGTGAATACCCGGAAAAGAAGCCTGTCCCTAAAAATATTTCAAGTTTATTTGGCTTCAAATGAAAACATCCTTTTAATTAAGATTTTGTTTTTTATTGCATATTCAATTCCCGTCCCGACCGTTGCAAGCATAACAATAATAAGTGTAATTTGAATTGCTTCGGGATTTTTTAAAATATTAAAAATATCCGAATATCTTACGATTAGATATTCCACAGTATCAAAAGTATAAACAAGCAAAAGATAATAGAGGAAAGCCATTTGCAAAAAAGTTTTGACTTTTGCCGTAAAACTTGTTGTAAACGAATAGCCATTGTAATCGGCGTAAATTCTAAGACCTGTAATAAAAATATCCCGCAAAACAATTAAAAGTACCAGCCAGAAATTAAGTACGTGTATAATCACAAAAGCAAAGAAAGCAGTGGAAGTAAGAATTTTGTCGGCCAGGGGGTCCATAAATTTGCCCCAATCTGTAATGTAATCGAACTTACGTGCAAGCCAGCCGTCGTACCAATCCGTGATTGCGGCAATAATGTAAATAACCAAAGAAAGTTGTTTCATCCAAGGTGCATTCATAAGGAAAAGAAATAGGAAAATTGGAGTGAGTATTATTCTTGTAATCGTTAATTGATTCGGCAGAACCATTATTGATTAACCTTCTTTAGCTAATTTTTTCAATAGTTCAAACGTGTAAATTCCCATATCGTGACCGTCGCCCCAGCGTATTTTAATTGCGTAATTCCCGACCGGAATAATTTCATCAACGGTTAACTCTTCTTTGTGAAAAACCGTAAAGTGTTCCGTCTCTGCATCTTTACGTGCTTCCGAACAATAAGCACATGGACAGTTCCACCTAACGCTCGTTAACAAAATTTCGTCGGTATTTTTTTCGTCCCATTGAACGATAAGATAATCTTCATTAGAAGTAACATTTATCGGTTTCATAAATTCAGCTCCGAACCTGTAAGCATTTTAAATGCTTCCAAATATTTTTGACTTGTATTATTGATTATTTCCTCCGGCAAATCCGGCCCCGGAGGTCTTTTGCTAAAATTAATCGAAAGCAGGTAATCTCTTACGTACTGTTTGTCGAAACTCTTTTGCGCTCCGCCCGGTGAATACTCTTCGAGCGGCCAAAACCGTGATGAATCGGGAGTCAAGAGTTCGTCAATTAAAATTATTTCATCCTCGTAAATTCCGAATTCCATTTTGGTATCTGCTAAAATTATTCCTTTCGACAAAGCAAATTCAGCCGCTTTCGAATAAATTTTTAATGCTTTTTCCTTTATTGCAGAATAAATTTCTTTGCCCACCAAATCGAAAGCCTTCTCTTCGGTAATATTTTCGTCGTGAATTCCAATTTCTGCTTTCGTAGAAGGTGTGAAAATCGGCTCGGGTAATTTCTCCGATTCTTTTAATCCTATGGGTAATTTAATTCCGCAAATCTCGCCGGTTTCTTGGTAATCTTTCCATCCCGAACCGGAAATGTAACCTCTTACAATACATTCCAGAAGAATGGGTTCGGCTTTTTTAACAAGCATCGAACGTCCTTTCAAAACCTCGGTATATTCTTTAAGCTTGTCGGGGTAATTTTGTACTTCGGTTTCAACTACGTGATTCGGAATTTCGTGCTTAAAAAAATCGAACCAAAATTTTGAGATTTGAGTTAAGACGATTCCTTTGTACGGGATTCCTTGATTCATAATCACATCGAAGGCGGAAAGCCTATCGGTTGCAACCATTAGTAAATTTTCACCTACTTCGTAGATTTCCCTTACTTTACCGCTCTTAACTTTTTTGAGCTTTGGGAAATCGGTTGTTAATATTGTTTTGATACTCATAAAT
>WFQV01000264.1 GCA_015486905.1 Melioribacteraceae bacterium
ATCGTAGCCGCGGTGCGTTGCCAAATCGAACGCAACGGAAAGCCCTTTCTGACCTTGTGCCAAATTCCTTTTGTAGAAAGCATTGCTTTCTTCCGCTGTTGAGAATCCGGCGTACTGGCGGATTGTCCACGGGCGCACGACGTACATCGTTGCGTAAGGCCCTTTTAAGAACGGCGGAATGCCCGGTAAATAATCGATATGTTCAATGTTTTCAATATCCTCGGGAGTGTAAAGAGGTTTGAGTGAAATTTGTTCCAAAGTATTCCATGCAAAGTCTTGTGGAGTTTTACCGGTTTCATCAAGGAATTTTTTCTCCCATTCTTCCCGGGAAATTTTCAACGAACTTCTATTAAACTTTATTTTCGTGAAATCAGGCTTCTTCATTATTAGGCTGAGTTTTCTTTTCGGATTTTTGAATTATTGTTTTGTAAATTTCAATTGCGTTTACCGAAGGTAAAATTACAAAATCCGCTAAGGATTGTTCTTCTCTTTTTTTGGAATAAAAAATAACAAGGGCAGAGGTTCTCTCTTTTAATTTCTTTGTAGTTGAAATTATTTTTTCTTTGTCTTCTCCTAATATTACAATCGCCTCGGGCGATGTTTCGATTGTTTTTTCAAGTGAAGTTTCCATTTTGATTTTGAATCCCACGGCTTCAAAAAAGTTTCGTGTAAAATCAACTTGGGATTTTAATTTTAGCGTTTCATTTAAAAGCAGAAGTACAACTTTTATTGCGGATTTTCTTTCTTCTATTTTTTCTACCGTCAGACGCAAATTTTCTAATTCCTCCGCGAGGCGAAATTCATTTAAACATTGTACTTTAAAAGCATTCTTTAATGACAAGAGATTTTCTAATTCGGAAAGACGAAGCCCTTTATTTACAAGCTCTATTGAGTATCTTAAAAACGAAGGATTATTTTCAGTGAAGACTTTTTTCAATCGGAGTAATTCTTCGTTAAATTTTTCTTTTCCGGAATTTTCATTTTCGTGATTTCCTCTTTCTGCTTTTTTCCTGTAGTCCGAAGATTTCTCTTTCGGGTTTGAGTATTTGTTAACGCCGATTAGAACTTTTTCCCTCTTCCGGAATTTTTCTTTTTCTTCTCGGGCTGAGGCTTCAATTAAATTTTGAATAAAACCGTTTTTGAGCGATGAAATAATTCCGCCTTGCTTTTGAATTTCTTGAAAAAGCCCCCAACTCTTTTCGGCTAATTCATTAGTCAGAAGCTCTACAAAGAACGAACCGCCTGCCGGGTCGATTATTTGATTAATGTGGGCTTCTTCTTTTAATATTAGGTGTACGTTCTTTGCAATCCGTTTGCCTAATTCGCTTGGTTCTCCCCACAAAATATCGAACGGGAGAATTTCAATTGCATCGGCTCCGCCGGCTGCGGCAGAGAATGCTTCCGTTGTTGTGCGCAGCATATTTACGTATGGGTCGTATTTGGTAAAATTAAATTTAGAAGTTACCGCACGAACAAAAGGTGGGTTATTCGTGTTGTATGCTTCGGTGATTTTATTAAACAAAATTCTGAACGCTCTTAGTTTGGCAATTCCCTTAAAGAAAGAAGAATCGATTGAAAGAGTAAATTGTGTTAAGTTAATGATGTCGGAAGGTTCAAAGCCTTTGTCGCCAAAATAGTTCACGTATTCGACCATCGAAGCCAAAGAAACTGCAATTTCCTCAATAGCGTTTGCTCCGGCATTTGAATAAGGAATTGACGAAATGTCTATTGCTCTTAACCTGGAATGTAAATTCAATGTTTCTCGTATTTGAAAAGCAAGCGGTTCAAACCTATCGGACAGCTCGCCGGTGTGAGCCGAATTACCGATTGGGTCGGAAAGTATTCCGCCTTTAACGTCTTTTAAACTCACGCCGGTTTTTTCGAGGTAAGCAAGGAAGAAAATAAAAAAAGGAAGCGCATTTGGATTTGCGTCTATTAAAATAGGTAAAGCTTTAACATCGATGTCTTCAAACGCTGTTGTTAAATCTTCAATCGTTAAAATATTCGGAGAGAATTTGTTTCCTATTTCGAATGCAATTGTGTTTAATCCGTCTCCCTTAATTTTTTTTAGTTTAGAATTAAGTTCTGCCGGAGTGCGAGCGTAAATTTTTTGAGCGGTTAGCCAGCCGTACTCCACACTTGAGGAGGCTCGCCCGCCGCGTACGAAATCCCGAAAGCCCGGGAATCCGACAAAAAAATTTTCCTCAATATTTTTTCTTAAATAAAGCGGCTTGAGTTCTATCCCTTCAGGTAATAAAGTAAATAAAGATTCTAACGGTTTGCCTTTCAGCTCTTTTAATGCGAGCGTTTTCCAATCGGAATAAGACGGAGTGGGAAAATGCTTTTTTATTTTGAATTCTTCCTCGAAGTCGAACGTATTTGAATTAAATTTTTCGGACATTTGGTTTTCGTAAATTTTAATTAATTTTAATATTAAATTATTATTTTTAAGTATAAAAATAAAATTAAAAAAAATTAAAGTAGGGGTTAATTTGGAATTAACAACGCGGTACGCTCCGCCGGAGAGAATAGAAGGTGAGGAATTAGAGAATCAAATTAAATTAGTAAAGGAAAAAACTTTTACCCGCCAGTTTTTAGATACACTTCCGCTATTTGTTACTGTATTAAATCAGTATAGGCAGTTTATTTACGTTAATAAGGCTTTTTTGGATTTTGTCGGCAAAAAAGAAAGAGAAGTTCTGGGCTTGCGTCCCGGCGAAGCCGTGCACTGTATCCATGCCTTTGAGAATGATGCCGGTTGTGGTACTACGGAATTTTGCCGTTACTGCGGTGCGGTAAACGCAATATTAACCGCTCAAAAAGGGGAAAGCAATGAGAAGGAATGTTTAATTACTCAGGAAAACCACAACGTATTGGATTTACTTGTTTGGGCGTCTCCTGTTAAAATTGACGGAATGGACTTTACAATATTTACAATGAAAGATATTCAGCACCAAAAGAGACGCAGAGCATTGGAAAGAATTTTTTTCCACGATGTTCTTAATACAGCCGGCAACTTGAGAGGGTTCAGTACTTTGCTTTTGGAGGCGGAAGACCCTGAAGAAATAAAAGATTATAGTCGATTTATTTACGAGGTTACTGAAAAACTAATTGAAGAAATTCAAGCGCAAAAAGATTTGCTGGCAGCGGAAAATAATGACCTTGTAGCCGATAAACAAAATATCTCCGCTAAGGAAATGCTTAATACTATTAAAGATTATTTTCAAGGTCAACAAATTGCAAAAGGGAAAAAAATAATCGTTGATTATAATGGCGAGAGGCTGATATTTAAAAGTGACAGAATTCTTGTCCGTCGAGTTATTTCGAATATGTTAAAAAATGCTTTGGAAGCAAGCAAAGAAGGGCAGACGGTTACTATCGGGGTGAAAGAGACGGAAGCAGGGGTTGACTTTTATGTGAATAATCCCGCTTACATGCCACCGAAAGTTCAACACATGGTCTTTAATCGTTCTTTTTCAACAAAAGGTTCAAATAGAGGTTTGGGCACTTACAGTATGAGACTTTTAACGGAAAAATATCTCGGCGGGAAAGTTTTCTTTGAAACAGACAAAAAGAAGGGCACGACTTTTCACGCTGAGTTCCCTTGTAGTTAAATTGGAGCTGGGGAATGAATATTCAAATAATCGGCACAAAAAAATGTAACGATACTCGGAAAGCCGAGCGGTTTTTCAAGGAGAGAAGAATCCCTTTTCATTTTAAGGATTTGACTATTAAGGGTTTGTCAAAGAGTGAATTGGAAAATATTAAGCGTGTAATTGATGTGGAGGATTTAATCGACAGGGAAGGCAAACAATTTAAAAAGAGAAATTTGGAATTCATGATTTTTAATATTGAGGAAGAAATTCTTGACGACCCGCTTTTGTTGAAAACTCCTATCGTTCGTAACGGGCGGAAGGTTACGGTTGGCTTTCAACCGGAGACGTGGAAGGAGTGGATTAAGAATGAATGAGATTGTCCTTCGTTTAGAGGGCATAATAATTATGAATTATGAATGTTGAATTATGAATGAAATAATCCGTGAGCATCCGTTTAATCCGTGTTATCCGTGTTCCATTGAATCTGCTTCCTATCACTCGTCAATCGCAAGACGCGAGAAGCGAGACGTAAGAAGTTTGAATCCGTTCGAGTATTCGTCAATTGTAATTCATTCAGTCTTAGTTTAGGGGTTTAGTTCGCCTTCGGCGGTTTAGAAGTTTAGAAGCACTTAGAGAGAACAAAAAATTTTTAATTTTTAATTCTTAATTTTTAATTGAATAAATCCGTGTTCCATTCGAAACGGAAGTGCTAAGAGATTAATCTTTCAATAATGTCCACGCTCGAAAT
>WFQV01000265.1 GCA_015486905.1 Melioribacteraceae bacterium
ATCCGAAAGAAAGAACATTATTTGATGAATATGAAGAAGAATTGTCGAGTAAAATGTATTTACATAATAGTTAATCAAATGCTAAAATAAATTGAATTAACTGTTTCGTTGTCCAAAATTTAATTTTTGATTTTCCTTCTAACCTTAAATATATTTGCAGTCTAAATTTTGCCCCGTGGTGTAATGGTAGCACAGCAGACTCTGGATCTGTATGTCCGGGTTCAAATCCTGGCGGGGCAGCTGAAAAACAAACCCGAATCATTTTTCACGGTTCGGGTTTTTATTTTTTCAACGATTTTAATCGGGGAGAAATTTCTACCTTTGTAAATATTCCTCAAATTAATTATTTTAATTAAAAACCTTTTATTAAATAATAGGGAATAAAAAGATGACATTGGATTGGACACAATTCGTGGGGCAAACGTTAAACATTACAATGTACGAAAATTACGGCGTCGTTTACGGCGCTAAAAAGGACGAACATCCCACCTTTTACGAAATTGTTTTTAAAACCGGCAAATTAATAGCGGCTTACGAAGACGGGCTTTTATTGGAAGCCGTTCGGGAAGGACAAATTATTAAAATTTACGTCCTCTTTACTTCAATTAAATGCGTTGAGATTTTTTAAGATGAGGAAATGCTTTGCCTTTTTACTCATTGCACTTGTAGTTGTGATTTTACCGGACAATAATTCCGTTGCAAAAGATAATGTAGTAATTAAAAGTTTGCAAGTTTACCCGGGCTCAAAAAAAACCGCTTTCCCCGTCGTTTACGAATCAAAGGGAAAGAGTACACTACTCACAATTGAGTTCGACGTTCAATCGGATTCACCGCCCGAATTAGCTCTCGTGTTCAAATTTTGCGATAGAAATTTTAACCCGTATTCGTCGGTCTTTCTTGTAAATAACGGAAAAAACATCCAAATGCCTTTAATATTTAAAAAACTAAATCCGGTTATTCAAGGGGCTGATTACCATTACAGAGGAACTTTTCCAAACGACAACGTTACTTTTCCCTTTGCAGGCAAATGGATGTTCTTTATTACTTCGCAGTACGACACATCGGTTGTTTACAATTACGGATATTTTTATGTGGCGGAAACAAATTTTAACCTTTCGGTTTCATTGACACGTTCACGCTCGGAGGATGAAATTTCGGACAACACGGAATATGACCGTACTGCGGAAATGAGGATAGGTTTTAAATTACCCAACCGTTTTGACCCCTACCGTGTTAAATTCGTAGAGGTTATTCGTAACAGAGTGCTCTTTTATCCGATGGTTATTCCGAAAACCGGTTACAACAAGGACAGATACTTCGAATGGAACGGCACGGATGAATTTACTTTTATTATGAAGGATTTAAAACCTGGCAATGAATACCGCCATGTTGATTTTAGAAATGAAGACAAATACTTCGGTCCTAATTTGGCTTCGCAAATCAGACACCTTGACCTTTCCAGATTTTACCAATACGGTGGCAGCGATTTGAACGGCGCGGAAATATTAACAAATTACAACGATGATTATGCCGATTATTATTACATCCCTTTCGATTTACGTCTGCCGGATAATTTTAATAAACATGTTTATTTGGTAGGCTCATTTACCGATTGGGAAATTCTTCCTTCCTTTGAAATGCAGGACGACAATGGCGTTTACCAAATTGAGGTGGAACTTAAACGCGGACGTTACGATTACCAATACGTCACTTCGGAAAAAGAATTTCAAAAAACCGACAAATTTGATTGGATTGAATTGGAAGGAAATTTTTGGAAAACCGAAAACGAGTATCATATCTTTGTGTTTTACGATTCTCCCGATTTAGGCGGGTACGATAAAATAATAGCGGTAAAAGGATTTAGTATAAAAGTCAAGAGTGGAAAGTGAGCAAACTTAAAGTTGGAATAATTGGCGTAGGACATTTGGGACGCCTTCACGTTAGGCTTTTCACAGAACTCGGAAAGGCGGAACTGATTGGCGTATTTGATTCCGATGAAGAGAAATGTAAAATTGTAGCCGAAGAATTTGGGATTCAATCTTTCTCTGATTTGGGAAAACTTTTTGACAACGTTGACGCGGTGATTGTAGTAACTACAACTTCTTCACATTACGAAATTGTTAAGAAGGCTTTAACCGAGGGGAAACATGTTTTTGTTGAAAAGCCGATAACGGACAAAATTTGGCAGGCGGAGGATTTGGTTAATATAGCGGAGCGGAATAATCTTATTCTTCAGGTGGGACACATTGAAAGATTTAACCCCGCGCTCATTTCGTTGGAAAAATATAATCTTGAACCGATGTTCGTTCAAACCGACAGACTTGCACAATTTAATCCCCGCGGGACGGACGTTGCGGTAGTATTGGATTTGATGATTCACGACATCGACATTATTTTAAGTTTAATTAAAAGTAAAGTATCCGATATCCGTGCAAGCGGTGTTGCCGTCGTTTCGGATACAATAGATATTGCTAATGCGAGAGTTGAATTTGAAAACGGTGCGGTTGCCAACGTTACGGCAAGCAGGATTTCTCAAAAGAAAATGCGTAAGATGAGAATATTCCAAAGAGATGCTTACATTGCGCTGGATTTTATTACCGGTACGTCGGAGGTTTACCGCCTTTTGGGCAAGGAAGCTTCGACGCCGGAACATTTTATTTCTTACGGTGAAATGGGAATAGGGGAAAAGAAAAAAATGATTATTTACGAACAACCTGAAACGCCTGAAATAAATGCAATGAAACACGAACACTCTCTTTTTATTGAAGCGGTTACAAATCGTTCACGTCCCGTTGTTAGCGGGGAAGACGGACTGAGGGCGTTAAAAATAGCCGAGCGTATTATTGAAAAAATCGAAGAGAATTCTATTTTAAATTTTTAACTCGTTGAGAAATCATGAGAAAGTTTAAGAATGCCAAGGTACTATTATTATTGACTCTTCTTGCTGTTACGTTTACTTCGTGCAGTGTTTACAAGACAATAGTGAATATGTCGAGATTGGAATTTAAACTAAAGTCGGTTCGGAACTTTAAACTCATGAATTATTCTCTTAATGGTAAAAGTTCGCTTAGGGATTTTAATGCATTGGATTTGCTTCGCATCACCACTTCAATTGCACAAGGCAAACTTCCTGTTTCTTTTACATTAAACGTAACGGCTAAAAATCCAAATACCGGCCGAGGTTTTGCACAGACGGACATCACAATTGAGGACTTCCCGTGGAAGCTCTACGTAAACGGAAAGGAAACAGTAGCGGGCGATTTGAAGAAACCGGTTACCGTACCCGGAATGGGGCATGAAAGGAACATCCCTCTGACAATTAAATTCGACATTCTTAAAATGTTTAAAAATAAAAGTTTGAACGACATTGTTAACTTAGCTCTCTCAATCGGAGGTGCAAAGGGTTCGCCTTCGCACTTGAAATTAGTAGCCGAGCCCCTACTCGGTACGGCAATCGGGAAAATAAAATATCCTGAACCGATAACGATTATCTCAAAAAAATTTAGCGGAAAATGAAAACACAGTATGCGATTGGAATTGACTTAGGTGGCACAAATGTGAAATGCGGAATAGTTACCGAAAAAGGAAAGATAGTAAAGAAAGTTTCGGTAAAAACAAAAGCCGACAAGGGACCGGATGTTGTAATTAGTCAAATTAAAAAGGGAGTTGCCGAATTACTTAAAGGCGAGAAGAGAAAAATTCAAGGCATTGGTCTTGGAGCGCCGGGAATAGTAAAGCATAAGAAAGGAATTGTTGAGAACCCGCCCAATTTACCCGGCTGGGGTAAAGTGGAGCTTGGTAGAATTTTGGAA
>WFQV01000266.1 GCA_015486905.1 Melioribacteraceae bacterium
AAGTTTACGGTTATGAGGATACTTACAACGGCAAATACGGCATTCCATGGTTATTTAGAGCTAAGAGAATAAGGCGAACCACCGAAAGTCCAATCGCATGGGGGAATTAGGCGGTTCGCCCCCTCCCCTTTCCACTTTAAGCAAAAGAAAATTATCAACACTGGGGCTAAAGCCCGGAGAAATTTATTGCCGGCTTTGCCGCGCTAAGGATGATTGAACAGATGGATGAATGGATGGCGAATTTTAAATGGTAAATCGTGAATGGTGAAGGGAGTGTTGGAATAATGGAAAAATGGAATGTTGGATTGTTCAACATTGACGTTTACCTCAGTCAATGTCCTAAAAATGGGAAAAAATATTTCCCTGCTTTAGCTGCATTTCTTGTTCTTTCAGGAAGAGATTAATGGATAGTTGGATGATTGGAGGGTTGAATGGCTGGGTTTTTGAATTTGGGATTATCAATAGTCCTATCTCGGCAAAGCCGGCAACCAATTTCCCAATTTTAATTATTACGAAAAGATTAAAATATTTTGACAAAAAAACGAAAATTTTATTGAGGATAATATTCATCCAACAATACGGGACAAGTTATGTGTTTTCAATTTAGTCACGGCTTTTTCATCTGTTTATTTTTTTAGCCGCTAATTACGCGAATTTAGTCTTAAGTCTCAAGCCCTACGCCTCGTGCTAAAAAATTAGCAAATGAATAATTAGTAACGAGTACCAACATTAAAATCAATCTCAACCTCAACCTCTAAGCAAAAAACAAAAGAACAATCATCCAATCATCCTACCTGTCACGACGAAACCCGAGCGTAGCGAGGGCATAGTCGGATCATTCATCCATTCATCCAATCATCCAACCATCCAACAATCCATTCATCAAATCCTGCAATCACTCAACAATCCATTTATCCGATAATCCTTCTTCCGGCTTTTCATCCATGATTGATACTTCAATAGAACACGGATGACACGGATTCAACGGATGCTCGCGGATTATTTCATTCATAACCTGCCTGCCGGTAGGCAGGTTCAACATTCATAATTTTTTGTTCACTGTCCTCTTCTTTGCCTCTTTGTCCCTTTGCACCTCCATCAACAATTCATAGTACAATAGAAATTGTGTCTTCAGCTTCCAAAAGTTGATAAAGTTTGTCTTTTGTATCTTCGTCGGGGACATCAACAACTACTCTAAAACTGTAGTACTTCCCTTTCTTGCTAACTTTTGACGGTGAAAATTCGTAATTGTATTTACCTAAAATTTTTTCAAGTGTTTGCTCTATCACCAAAGGGTCTTTAACAATCACCGTGTAAGTCCAATCGCAGGGGTAAGAAATAATGGGGCGGTCTGAGGAAGAATCAATTATCATCGTTTCCCCCTAACAAATAAAGGTTAAACGACATTGGAGCAAGTTTCAGCTTGCTATTATTGAGTAAAACAACTTTCTTATTATTTAAAAGATTAAAAATCTTCGAGTTCCCAATTACGTATTTTTCTTTAGACAAGTTAAAATTCGTTCCTTCGTTTTTTTCATTTACCACAACCATTATTTTTTGATTCTTAAATATTCGGAAATAAACATAAACTCCTTTCTCCGGCGGGAAATGAAGTAATTTACCTTTGCGCATTGCCGCATATTTTTTACGTAAATGGAGTAGCGTTCGCGTAAAATTAAAAATTTCATTTTGCCTTGCGTTTCTTCCCTTGGCAGTAAAGGCATTAACGGAATCAACCGGAAAACCGCCCGGAAAGTGCGCACGAATTCTCCCGTCATGTCCCCCGCCGTTCATTCCGATTTCCGTACCGTAAAGTATTTGCGGAATGCCCCGCGTAGTTAAAAGCATTCCAAGAGCCATTTTAAATTTTCGCAAATCATTTTTAGCATCGTACATCGCTCGGTCAATGTCGTGATTGTCCAAGAATGTCAGCAGCATTCGAGGATTCCGATAAACAAAATCCTCAGCCAATGTTTCATAGATATTATTAAGTGTTTTTTCACCTTTAAGAAAACCCACAAATGCTTCGTTCAATGCGTAATCCGTAACCGAAGGCAGATGCGAATTAAAACCTCTGTTAATTACCGGGTTAGCCTGGTACTCCGAAATAAAAACCGGTTCGCCTTTCCAAATTTCAGCTACAATATTAAAGTGCGGGTAATCCTTAAAAATCGTTTCCGCCCAGCGTGCCATATATTTCAAATCGTTGTATGGGTAAGTATCTTCGCGGATTCCGTCTATTCCCAAATATTGAATCCACCAGATAGTGTTTTCAATCATGTAGTTTGCAAGGTACTTATCCGATTTGTTCAAGTCCGGCATGTAATCCGTAAACCAGCCTTCGACGGTTTGGTGCGGTGTAACGGTGTCCCCGTGAACATCAAAAAAAGCTATTTTATTGTGATGCGCAGGCAGAAAATTTTTAACCGTACCATGAAACCAATCCTTCATCGGAGTGTCTTTAACCCAAGGATGATTAATTCCTATGTGGTTGTCCACGTGGTCCATTATTATTTTAATTCCCCTTTTATGAGCTTCTTTAACGAGCTTCTTGTAAATGGCGTTCGTACCGAAGCGAGGGTCAACTTTGTACAAATCGGTTGCGGCGTAACCGTGGTAACTCATCCACATATTATTTTCCAGAACGGGAGTAATCCAAAGGGCGGTAACTCCCAAATCTTTAAGGTAATCCAGTTTTGAAATAATTCCTTTCAAGTCCCCGCCGTGCCGACCGTTCAAAGTGTAAGGTTTAAATTCATCCTTTGAATTCGGGATTGTCTCGTTAGTTGTGTCGCCGTCGCAAAAGCGGTCAACGAAAATTAAATAGACGACATCGTTTTCGTCAAAGCCTGCTTGGGTTTTGGAACTGTTGTCCCTCTCAAGTACCTTAAAACCAACAGTTTGCTTCTCATCTTTTTTCGCAAATGTTAACGGGTAAACCCCTGCGTTTAAATTTCCTGTTTTAACAAAAACGAAAAGGTAATTTTTAGAATCCGCTTTTAGGGTTTTGACTATCGGAAAATTTCTTTTAGGCGAAGCAACAGAAACACCGCTCAAGTTTTTCCCGTAAACCATTAATTCAATTGTGTCGGGTTTGAGATTTGTCCACCAATTAGGAGGCTCGATTTTTTCAACAGTAAAGGATTGAGCGAAAAGCGTTGAAGCAAAAAGAAGCGGAAAAAGAAATCTCAGCTTGAGATTTTTATTTGTAAAAATCAAATTTAAATTAAACAAGTTCCTTTTAGCCGTAATTATTTCTAAAACTGAATTGAATGTAGAACGTCAATTATTTCGTTCAAAACGCCGTAAAGATTTTTCTTAACTTCAATTCTCAAAACTTTCCTTTCGGCATCCATCAGGGCGACTCTATCGCCAAGGGACTCGGCATCTAACAAAACGCCAAATGAAATATCCGATTCATCGCTGCCGGCTTCATTAGGAATAGGTAAATCGGTATCGCCTACGTAAACTACCTGAACGCAGAAACCGTTACGCCCGTCCCCTTTGTGCAGCTGACCAGTAGAGTGCAGGAAGCGGGGTCCGTAACCGAACGTAGAAACAAGACCGAATCTTCTTGCCAATACCGTACGTGCTTCCAAAACTTTTTCTTCAATTAATGAATCGTACGGTACATAAAATTGAATTGCCACGTAAGGGTTTACCTTTTCCCAGCGGTTGCCGAAAAACTCTCTGATAATAAAACTTAAAGAATTTGATTTGGATTTTTCGTCGATAACCGCTTTTAAATTTTCGTCTTCGTAACAGTAATCAATTTCAGACAACTTTTGAGAAAGTTTGTATTCCTCAAGCATTTCTCTTGCGGCGGCTTTTGTTGCTTCCACATTAGGCTGATTAAAAGGATGAATTTTTAAGAAATAACCCGCTACCGCAGTAGCAAATTCCCAGACAAAAAATGCGGGAGCAATATCATATTCATCTTCAAAAACCATTTCAATAATAGGGACATCTCTTTTTTCCAACAGTTCAATAATCTGCGGGTCGGTGCGCACATCGGAGTAGCGCAAAACCACTGCAATTCTGTCCCTGCTGTAAGAATTTATTATTTGCTGATTTTCATCCAAGACAGGCAAAATTCCCTTTTTACTTTTACCCGTGCTTTCGGCAATTAACTGTTCCGCCCAATAGCTAAAAGCGTTCAATTTACCTTGAGCGATAAAAGAAAGTTTGTCCTTCCCCTTTTTGTAAAGAGCCCCAAGCGCAGCACCTATCTCCGCTCCGCAAATCTCGGAGCTTTCCCCTTTGTGATTTTTAGAAAAGCCGTATTTCTCTTCGACACGTTCTAAAAGTAAATTCAAATCCACACCAATTAAAGCGGCGGGCAATAAACCGAAATAAGAGAGAGCGGAGAATCTGCCGCCTATGTTGGGGTCATTCAAAAAAGTTTCGTGGAAATTTAACTCGGCAGCTAAGTTTTCCAATTTACTTCCCGGGTCCGTAATTGCAACGAAATGTTTACCTGCTTTTATCTTACCGAGTTTTTTAATTGAAAAGTTGTAGAAATATTTCATAAGTGAAAGTGTTTCTACCGTCCCGCCGGATTTGGTAGAGACAAGGTAAAGAGTTTCCTCGGGATTAAATTCCTGAGCATATTTTGCGACCATCGCAGGGTGTGTACTGTCAAGTACTTTTAATTTAAGGGTTTCGGAAGTAAACATTTTCGAGAATACTTCGGGTGCAAGGCTACTGCCTCCCATTCCAAGCAAAAGGACGTTCTTGAATCCTTCACTTTTTATTTCATCGACAAAATCCCGAATTCGCTTAACGTGGGATTTCATCCTTTGTGGTACGTCTAACCAGCCGAGTCGGTTTGTAATCTCGTCGTGTGAATTGCTCCAAAGCGTGTAATCTTTCTTCCATATTCTTTCCACCACACGGTCATTGCTTAATTGTTCGCGTGCAACTTGAAAATCTTCGAGATAACCTCTTAAATTAAATTGAATGTCCATTATTTACTCTCAAATACTTGTTTCTTTTTTTCAATAGCATCAAGGAGCAAGTGAAAAGCATCAGAAAATGCTTTAACTCCGTCAACCTGAAGTTGTTCCGTTATCCCTTTCAAATCGATTCCTCTTTCGGCAATCTCACCGAGTAATTTTACAGCTTCTTCCACGCCGTTATCAATAGTTATTTCAGCTTTTCCGTGGTTAATAAAGGCATCCAAAGTAGCCGGAGGTATTGTGTTAACGGTTTTTTCACCGATTAATTCCTGGACGTAAAGGATGTCGGAGTAATCGGGATTTTTAGTGCTTGTGCTTGCCCAAAGAAGTCTTTGCGGTTTTGCACCTTGAGCCTCCAAATTTTTCCAGCGTTGGCTATTTAAAATTTCAACAAATTTTTTGTAGGCAACTTTTGAATTCGCTATCGCCGTTTTGCCTAAGTATTCGTTCAGTCCCAATTCCTTTAACTGCTTGTCGGTGTAAGTATCAACACGGCTTACGAAAAAAGAAGCCACAGAAGCAATTTTCGAAACATCTCCGCCGCCGGCAGCGAGCTTTTCCAATCCCTCGATGTAAGCCTCTGAAATCTGCAAATAATTTTCAATTGAAAAAATAAGCGTTACGTTTACATTTACGCCTTCGCTTATTAAAGTTGTAATTGAAGGAATACCTTCTGCCGTAGCGGGGACTTTAATCATGATGTTAGGCATATTCAGCTCATTAAAAAGTCTTCTTGCCTCTTCAATTGTCTTCCCGGTTTCATTCGCTAAATCGGGATTTACTTCCAAACTCACGTAACCGTCCAACCCCGAAGTTTTTTCGTAAACGGCAAGCATCTTTTCGGCAGCTAATTTAATATCTTTTTTTACCAAGTTCTCGTAAACGTCAAAAGTTGTTAAGGTTTTTAAGTCAAGGTTTTTAAAATCTTCATCGTAAAGGTCGCTGCCGGAAATAGCTTTTTGAAAAATCGAAGGATTACTTGTAACTCCGCGCACTCCTTTATTAATTAATGAATCGAGTGAACCGTTTAAAATAATGTCCCTTTTAATAAAATCGTACCATACAGATTGCCCCAATTCCGCAAGTTGTTGGAGAATATTCATTTTGTACCTTTCCTTAATTCTGAGAATTGTTTTAACAAAAATATTTTTTTATTTACGATATTCCAAAAAGAGAGATGAAATTGTTTGACTTTACAATTAGTTGTGGATGAATGCATGGTTGAATGGATGATTGGATGATTGGATGCCTGCCTCCGCCAAGGGTTCGGCGCGACAGGTCCTCCTTACCACGCATTCTGCTGGGTTCGGCACTACAGATTTGATGGATGGATTGTTGGAAAAGAATGCATAATTACAGGTGTAATGAAGTCGTATGGACAAGCCGCCCTGCAAAGTGGGGGCAAATTACAAATCACTTTTTGCAAGTCTTAAGTCTTAAGTGACGAGTCTTAAGTCGTAAGACACTGCAATCTGTTATCTGATTTCTGCTTTTTCAACTTTCTACTTAGAGGCTCTAACGTCTTACCTCTAGCGTCTCACGTCTTTATTTTGTCCGTTTAGAGAGTGATAGGATTTACATAATTTAATCAAGGCGGACCTGTCGCGACGAATCCCGACTTGTCGGGAGAAGGCGGACATCCAACCATCAATTTTGTCCAACAATGCAAGAACAAGAGTAAAGAAAAATAGATTCACAATGCCGAAGGTATCGAAGTGAAGAAATCTGTCGAAATGTTTGGCGTAGTTAAAAGTTCAAATTTTTCAACTCCCCATCTCCCTACGGCATTTTGGATGAGTGGACAAATGGATAAATGGATTTTCATTGATGAAGAAGGTTGTGGAGTACGCTAAGGCAGGACTGACCACGCTTCGTTCAGTTGAAATGACAGTGATAAATTCCTCATCCCCTTGGGTTCTATCCGGCATTGCCGTCGGATTCATCCGACGGTTGAAAAAGACAAAAAGCTTCAAAGGGCTTTAGC
>WFQV01000267.1 GCA_015486905.1 Melioribacteraceae bacterium
TATTTGATTTCAAAATGGTACAAGTTTAAATCCGGTGGCAAAAAACAATTACAAAAATTTCAGAATAAAATATTTAAAGTTTACTTATTAGAATTGGATTTGGGGAGGCAAAAATGGCATTAAAAAATTTGCGAAAAAAAATTCTAGCGAAGATGCGTTAAGAAAATAATTTTGTCTGAGTCCTGCTCGTCGGGGCGAGTTAATTTTTTTTTAGCATCGCAGCGAGAATTTTAGCAAATTTTTTACAGCCTTTCGTAGCATAGCGAAGACGGGGGATTTTCCACTGCCGGCAGGCAGGGTAGGCAGGTTTGGTTCGTTTCTTTTGTATCAAGACAAAAGAAATGAACAATCTTTTGACACGAGAAAATAAATTAGGAACCCATGTCTGATTAACTACTCTCAGAGTTGAATCTCGGAGTTAATGATATGTAATTCATACCGAGCTTTTTACAATTCTTTCCCATCAATTAAATATTTTGCCACCAATTTTAAACCTGTACCTTAAAAATTATTTGATTTTTTTCTTAACTAAAAATTTTGAAAATTCAAAACTCTTTAATAGTTTCAAATTGTTATTATTGTTAATTCTGATAAAAATCGTAGGAGAAGAAATGAACTTTGAATTTACCGAAGAACAGTTGATGATTCAACAAACCGCAAGAGATTTTGCGCAAAACGAAATTGCACCTACTGCAATTGAAAGGGATATTAAAGCCGAGTTTCCAACCGAAATAGTTAAGAAATTAGGCGAATTGGGTTTTATGGGAATGATGGTCTCCCCTGACTACGACGGTGCAGGCTTCGATACAGTAAGCTACGTCTTAGCAATGATTGAAATTTCAAAAGTTGATGCTGCCGTGGGCGTTATTATGTCGGTTAATAATTCCCTTGTTACCTTCGGGTTGGAAAAATGGGGCTCGGAGTACATTAAAGAGACTTACTTAAAACCCCTTGCCCGTGGCGAAAAATTAGGAGCCTTTGCTCTTTCAGAACCGGAAGCAGGTTCTGATGCTACACAGCAAAAAACATTGGCTGAGAAAGACGGTAAGTACTGGGTGTTAAACGGAATTAAAAACTGGACTACAAACGGGCGCACCGCCGATTATTACATTGTAATGGCACAGACCGACCCGTCAAAAAGGCACCATGGAATTACAGCATTCATGGTTGAAAAAGGAACGCCGGGTTTTACGCAAGGACAGAAAGAAGACAAGCTGGGAATCCGCAGTTCGGATACGACTTCATTAATGTTCGATAACTGCCGTGTGCCCGAAGAAAATGTAATTTGGGAAGTGGGCAAAGGGTTTAACTTTGCAATGAACACTTTGAACGGCGGGCGTTACGGAATAGCTTCCCAAGCGGTCGGAATTGCCGAGGGTGCTTACGAAGCCGCATTAAACTACGCCAAAGTACGTAAAGCTTTCGGAACCGAAATAGCAAACCATCAAGTAATTCAATTTAAATTAGCCGACATGGCTATGAATCTTGAAGCGGCAAAACTTTTAACCCTGCAAGCCGCCTCTCTGAAAGACGCAGGTAAACCTTACATTAAAGAAGCATCGATGGCAAAACTTTTCGCTTCGGAAGTTGCGGTTAAGAATGCTCTTGAAGCGGTGCAAATTCACGGCGGTTACGGTTATGTGCGCGAATACCAGGTTGAACGCTATCTCCGGGACGCAAAGATTACCGAGATTTACGAAGGCACATCCGAAGTTCAAAGAATAATTATCGGACGACAAATACTAAAAGATTAAAATGCTTAGAATACTTGAAGTGCGCCCCCTTGAAGACAAAAAAATTTTTATTAAATATTCGGACGGACTCAAGGGGGAAATTAGTTTAAAGAAGCTACTTGCAAGGGAAGAGTACAAACGTTTCAAAGATAAGAACTTTAAAGAATGCCTGCGAATTGATGAAGAAAGCGGTGATGTAATTGTATTTGATGCTATTAAATTGTGTAAGGTTGCTATGCACGAAATGCTAAGACTGAGGAAACAAATGGAAAAAGTCGGAATTTATTTGGGGGACGGGTAATGCGTTTCGCATTGATATTATTGTTTATCCCCGCACTCGCATTTGCTCAGTCCGATTGGACAAAGTGGAAAGCATCTAAGCCTTCTTACAAAATTTCTTTTAGCAAAAATAGAGAAACCGAAAGAAGTGACGGTTCTTTCGGTGAGGATGTTCTAATCGGCACACGGAAAGTTTATGCTTTTTTCATTTCCGACCTCGACGGAGACAACTGTCCTTTTTACCCTTCTTGTTCACATTTTTTCATTCGTGCTGTTAAAGCAACGGGTTTGATTCAAGGCTCTCTAATGTTTGCCGACAGATTTACGCGGGACACAAATATTTTTAAGGACTTAGCTCAATACCCGGCTAAAGTAAAAGGCAGGCTTTACGACCCCATCTTCCTTTATGAATTGGACGAATCAAAAATCAATATTCAAAAGTTGAAACACCCTGCCGATGGAAATTAAGCTAAAGAAGTTCCGGTTTGTTTTGCTTTTGATTTTCCCCCTCCTTTTTTCCACAAAGGTTAACGCCCAGGGAAAAGTGATTAACTCCTTCCATTCACCTGCCAACGTTAAAAAATTTGCCGACTTTCTTTTTTGTCAAAAGGATTATTTGCGCTCCTTCTATGAATACCGGAATTACCTTAAACATGAAAGTAACGACACGGTACGATTTAAAATTGCAATCGGTTTTCAGCAAATGAAACGCTACACCGAGGCGCTTGGTGATTTCAAAGGGCTTTTCTTTAATTCCAAGTTTGTTAACTCCGCACGTAATGAATTTTTTAAGACCTTGTTTTTAGACGACAGCTTAAATTATATTCGTCAAATTTACAACAGCCCTTTTTACCAAACGGATGATTCTTTGAAAATACCGCTGAAGTTGTCGCTTTCGGCCAGCTTGCTTCTAAACGACCCCTTGCCGGATTCCTCTTTATTTTCAAGGGCTTTCTCAACTAACGCTTCTAAGAAAATGCTTGGGCTTTACTTGCGGAGGAGAACTCTTTCGTACAAGGACCCGACAACAGCGGCTTTGCTTTCCACGGTTGTGCCCGGCTTGGGGAAAATTTACACCGAGAACTACAGCGACGGTATCACGGCTTTCCTTTTTACAACCGTACTGGGTTACATTGCTTACGACAATTTCCGCGCGCATCATTTATTCCGCGCATGGCTGTTTGCCGGATTAACGGGACTGTTTTACGGCGGGAACATTTACGGCTCCTACTCTGCGGCGCAAATATTTAACGCAAAAGTTCGTTTTAATTTTACCGAAACTGTAAAATCTTTTCTCAAGAAGAAAAATTATTTCATTCCCAAATACAAGTTTTTTGTAAATGACTTTTAAAATGACATTGAAAATATTGCCGCTATTATTATTAAGCCTTTCGGGATTGATGTTTTCTCAGACACCTTTTGAAGCACAGTTCCAATATGCCGACAGCCTTTTTAAAGCACAAAACTACTTCGACGCAATTACCGAATTTAAACGATTAATGTTCTTCGATTCAACAGGCAATTACAAATTTGCA
>WFQV01000268.1 GCA_015486905.1 Melioribacteraceae bacterium
ATGTCCTGTCCTGAAAAGCCACGAATGCACGAATTTTGTTCAACCAAGCACTAAGCACCACGAACCAAGAACGAATGAATAACGAATACTCGTATGACGATTTACGATTGCCTTTCTCTGTTCACTCTGTACCATTATCTTTTAACCGAGTAATTGCTTTGGAACAATATCTTTAATGAGATTGTACTCTTGACAAGCATGTGTGCTTTTTATCACGTGACCAAATAAAATAAATGAGTATTTTAAATTTTACATTTAGCAAATAAACCAGAAACGATTTTACTTTGTCTAAATACTTATTAAAAAACAAATAGGAAAAGAAATGGCACAATACAAAATATCTGAAAATCTTGCCCTCAGCGAGAGCGGTTTTCTTTTTAAAGCAAATACAGGCGAATCCTTTACGGCGAACGAAACGGGGCTTTTTATCCTGAAAAATTTAAAAGAAGGAAAAAGCGAGGATGAAATAATTAACTTGCTCACCGAAGAGTACGAAGTGGAAAAGGAAATGGCCCAAAGAGATTTTGACGAATTCCTAACGTTAATTAAAAATTTTGATTTGGTGAGCCAGTCATGAAAGTTGCAGTAACAGGATTGAACAATGTTGATAGTCCCGGTCCCGGCGTACCGGTAATTCGCGGTATCAGAGACTCGGGTAAATTTGACGGGGAAATAATAGGATTACTTTACGATGCACTTGAGCCCGGAGCATATTTGGGTCATGTGGCTAACAGAAGTTATTTAATTCCCTATCCTTCAGGGGGAACGGAAGCCTTTTTTAACAGGATTGCTGAAATTCACTCCATCGAAAAACTTGACGTCATTTTCCCCACTCTCGACGCCGAACTTTTTGCCTTTTCAAAACTTTCCAAAAAGTTAGAAGAGTTAGGCATTAAAACTTTCATTCCGACAAAAGAACAGTTGATTTTACGTGGTAAGGACAAGTTGTTTGAGTTTTGCGAAAAAAACGGGATTAAAGCTCCGCGTAACATTCTTGCTTCGTCGCCTAATGACATTTATTCACAGCCGAAAGATTTTACTTTTCCCTTGGTAATTAAAGGCATTTTTTATGATGCTTACATTGCAAATAACTTTCAGGAAGCAAGCGGGTACTTCTCGAAAATTGCTTCCAAATGGGGCTTGCCCGTAATCATTCAAGAGTTTATTAAAGGCGACGAGTACAACGTTGTTGCTTTGGGAGATGGTGAAGGCGGTACGGTAGGAGCCGTTGCCAGCAAGAAACTTTACATTACGGAAAAAGGTAAAGGCTGGGCTGGCGTTACAATTAAAGATAGCGACCTGATTGAAACCTCGAAAAAAATAATTGAAGTCCTTGAATGGAAGGGCGGTGCCGAATTCGAATTTGTGAAGAACAAAGAAGACGGTGAATATTACTTGCTTGAAATAAATCCGCGATTTCCCGCTTGGGTTTACCTTGCTGTCGGCGCGGGGCAAAACTTACCATTTGCCGCTTTGCAACTTGCTCTCGGTAAAAAAGTAATCCCATTCGAGGATTACGAATTAGGGAAAATTTTTATTCGATATTCGTGGGACTTAATAACCGATATGAAAAAATTTGAAGAAATTAGTGTAAAAGGAGTATTGACCAATGAGTAAAAAAATATATGAAAAACCGATAATCAGAAAACAGCAATCAGGACTAATGAATAAATTTGGCTCACCTCAGATATCTCGCGCTGTTACGGCGATTGACGGAATATCGATTGAGAAACTTACCGAACAGTTCGGTTCGCCTCTCTTTGTTTTTTCCGAAAAACAAATTCGGGAAAATTACCGCAAGCTGAAAAGAATCTTTAAAACCCGTTATCCGAAGGTGCGTTTTGCTTGGTCTTACAAAACAAATTATTTGAGCTCCATTTGCTCGGTTTATCATCAAGAAGGTTCCTGGGCAGAGGTTGTTTCGGAATTTGAATATGACAAAGCACGCAATCTTGGTGTGGCGGGAGAAAACATTATTTTTAACGGTCCCGACAAAACCGAAGCGGCACTTGAAAAAGCGATTAAAGAAAAAGCATTGTTGCACATCGACCATTTTGACGAACTTTATTCCATTAAAGAAATTACACAGCATCTTAATTTAAAAGCCAGAGTTGCAATTCGTGTGAATATGGACACTGGAATTTACCCGCCGTGGAACCGTTTCGGATTTAATTACGAAAACGGCGAGGCGATGCTTGCGCTTAAGAGGATTATCCACGAAGAAAATCTTGAGCTGGTAGGTCTTCACACACACATCGGCACTTACATCATGAGCGCCGAACCGTATCGTCAAGCGGTGCTGAAACTTGTTGACTTGGCAAAAGCTCTTTACGATCAATACGAAGTTCGCCTTGAATACATTGACGTTGGAGGCGGTCTCCCTTCTTTCAACACATTGAAGGGACAGTATCTTGAAGCGGAACAAATTCTCCCTACTTACGAAGATTACGCCGAGGCAATTACTTCGCCTTTGTTTGATTTGAACTTACCCACGGACGAACTACCGACGCTTGTTCTTGAAACAGGCAGAGCATTGATTGACGACACCGGTTATTTGATTACTTCGGTTATTGCAACCAAACGGTTGTCAACGGGCAAACAATCGATTATTATTGATGCCGGAGTAAACTATTTGTTTACGAGTCACTGGTTTAATCACAAGATTTTACCCACAAAAGAAATTTCCGGTTTTACAGAAAATACCATTGTTTACGGTCCCCTGTGCATGAATATTGACGTTATTCGCGAGGATGTGGTTTTACCTCCAATGCACAAAGGAGATAAGCTCGTGATATTTTACGTGGGAGCTTACAGCGTAACTCAATGGATGCAGTTCATTACATTACGACCCAATGTTGTGCTGATTTCGGAAGAAGGGGATGTTGATGTAATCCGCGAAGCGGAGCAACTTGAGGATATTACTGCCAGGGAAAAGTTACCCGAAAGATTAAAAGAGTTCACTCCGGACGGTTAAAAAATGCAAATATTCCTTGATTCCATTCTCTACAGCTACGCGCAGATTTTCTTTTCAAATCGTAAATGGTTTGGAGCGGGTGCGCTTCTGATTTCGTTTTTCGACCCGGCAGTAGGAGCGATGGGACTGCTGGGCGTGATTCTTTCAAATGCTTTTGCATTTTACTTGAAATTCGACAAGGAAAAAATACGAAACGGATTTTACGGCTTTAACGGAATTCTAATCGGAGCGGCAATTGCTTTCTTTTTTCAGCTTACACCTTTTTTAATAGGAATGGCCGTTATTTTCATCTTCCTTTCTTTCTTCCTTGCGGCATCGTTAGAAAATCTAATGGCAAATCTTTTTAATTTGCCCGGCTTGAGTTTGCCCTTCATTCTCACTCTTTACGTTTTCTTGGTTATTATTGTTAATTTCCCGGGCGTTAATTTTAAGGATGTACTTGGCGCTACTACGCTTAGTTTAAGTTATTTGCCCCACAGCATTCATTTGCTTTTCAGTTCGCTGGCGTTGATTATTTTACAAACAAACGCTCTCGCCGGAGCGTTCCTTCTGCTGTTGATTTTAGCTTTTTCCCGCGTGATGTTCTTAAATACGTTGATTGCTTTCTTCATTAATTACTTGGTAGTCATTGCGATTTTTCCGCATCCCTCTTCGGCATTTTTGCTCTTGACTTCCTTCAACGCTGTGCTTGTGGCTTTTGCACTCGGCGGTAGTATGATTATTCTCTCTAAGAAAACTATTCCTTTGCTGGCATTGACGGTTTTGTTCGTGATTGTTTTTACTATGTTTTTCGAAAACATCCTAAGCGATAAACTTTTGCCCGTATTGGTTCTGCCGTTCAATGTTGTAACGCTTTCAACCATTTACAGTCTGAAGTTCAGAGAAGAAAATACAGATTTGGCTCTCCTCTACTTTAAGCCCGGTTCGCCGGAAGAGAATTACTATTACCATTCTTCACGAACGGCAAGGTTTAAGGATTTTAAATATCTATTGCCCGAACTGCCTTTCCACGGTTTGTGGAAAGTTTCGCAGGCTTTCGACGGCGAATACACGCACAAGGACGATTGGCGCTACGCGTGGGATTTTGTAATTACCGACGAGTCGGGGAAAGAATATTCGAACAATGGAAATAGCCGTTCCGATTACCACTGCTTTAACACGCCTGTTGCTGCACCTTTGGAAGGAACAATTGTGAGAGTGATTAACAATGTGGATGACAATGAAATTGGTGAAGTGAATATCGAGCAAAATTGGGGAAACACCGTCATTATTGACCACGGCGAGGGTTTGTTTTCCTCCCTTTCTCATTTGAAGAAAAAGTCAATCACCGTTGAAACGGGAGATGAAGTTAAAAAGGGACAAATAATCGGGAAGTGCGGCAACAGCGGCCGTTCGCCTTATCCTCATTTGCATTTTCAATTTCAACTTACGGACAAGCTCGGCGACAAAACTTACCGTTATCCTATTTCTTCTTACATTGTGGAAGAAAAGGAAGAGAAAAATCTTTACGTTTTTGATTTTCCCAAGAAAGATCAGGTTGTAGGCAACCTCGACGCTCACAAAACGGTTAAAGCCGCTTTCGATTTTAAGTTGGGAGACAAGCTGGAATTCGAATGCACGGTTGGGCAGGAAAAATTTAACGAGAAATGGGAAATTAAAGTTGACATTTTTAATGTGCTTTACATTGAGAATAATTTCGGCGACAGACTGAATATTTACAAACTTGAAAAAATATTTTACGCCACTAATTACATCGGAAAACGGAAAAGCGCTCTGTATTATTTTTACCTTACCGTTCCTAAAGTACCGCTCGGTTTTGCAGACGGACTGAAGTGGAGGGACGTTTATCCTTTAAGCGCCGTAGTCAACAGTATTGTCCGGTATTTGTCCGAATTTCTCCTAATATTTAACGAACCTATTAAAGCCGAAGGACATTACGCTTGGCGGAAAAATGAAAACAATAATTTTGAGATTATTTCAAAGCTCACCATTACGGGGAAAAACGTCTTTTCTTTTTACAAGAAAGAAGACAGCGGGAAAATTTTACTTGAATCCGAATTGGGAATTTCCGAATTTAAATTTTCTCGCAACGGAAAAGTTTTTTTAGCAAAAAGAATAAGGAGCAAATAGAAATGAAAACAATAAATAAAATAAGCATAATTGGGTTGCTTGCTTTGTTAATGTTAGCGGGCGCTAACATGGCGCAGACAAGTCCGAGAATTGATATGTTCAAAAAGTCAGTCGCTGCAGAAAAAGCCGGTGATTTCAACGAAGCAATTAAAATAATGACCGAGCAATATTCAAGCGTTAAAAAAGATTACCTTTTCAATCTACGTCTCGGTTGGCTGTACTATTTAAAAG
>WFQV01000269.1 GCA_015486905.1 Melioribacteraceae bacterium
GATATCAAACTTGAAGGCACAGCTTCAACAGGAGTTGATAATCCCACTAATTTCACAGCCTCAACGTTTTCCACATCAGAAATTCATTTGTCATGGTCAAAAAACGGTAGTGGCGATGATGTAATGGTAGCATGGAGTTCCGATGCTACTTTTGGGACTCCCACTGACGGTACAACATATGCCTCAGGAAATAATATCCCAGGCGGTGGTACGGTTTTATATAATGGCAGCAACACTTCATATAACCATACCGGTCTAACTTCAGGTACACATTATTACTATAAAGCCTGGTCTGTTGACGGTTCTACCAATTATTCTTCGGGTGTTACGGGTGACGCTACTACTTTTAAAGATGAACCTACGAATCATGTTACAGGGTTTAACGCATCGGCTGCAAACTCTTCTCAAATTGATTTGAGCTGGACGGAAAACGACGGAGGCGAGAGCGATGTTGCCGCGGACGGATATTTAATTAAAGCTTCAAACAGTTCTTACGATGATATTACAGCCCCCTCTGACGGGACAGAAGAATCTGACGATACAGATCTTTCTGATGGTTCCGGTGCAGTTAATGTTGAACACGGAACAACATCTTACTCCTGGACGGGCCTTTCCGCTTCCACAACTTATTATTTCAAAATTTTTCCTTACACAAATTCAGGTTCTCATATCGATTACAAAACAGGTGGTACGGTACCGAGTGCAAATGCAACAACTCAAGCTCCGGAAAAATTAATTATTTCCGAGGTTGCGGATCCTGGCGACAATTACCATGCGCGTTTCGTCGAAATATACAATGTTGGAAACTCAGATATTAATTTAGGTACTGAAAATTGGTATTTAAGTAAGCAAGCAAATGGTAGCACTTGGAGTGACTTCCAATTATCAGGTACTATTAAAGCGGGTGAAGCAAGGGTAATAGGAAATAACACAGATAATTTTAATAGTGCATTTGGATTTAATCCGGATTTTACAAGTGGAATTGTCAACGGCAGTGGCAACGACGGCTATTTCCTTTACAAAGGAGGCAATCATTCATCCGGAACTTTAGTGGACGCTTATGGCGAAATAGATTCAAACGGTACGGGCAAAGCATGGGAATACACTGATAAAAGAGCTTACAGAAAGTCAAATGTTACTCAGGCTAACGCTACTTGGACTGCAAGCGAATGGACAATTGAAAGCGCCAATGCCGATGATACAACGCCTGGAAATTACCCTGAAAATGACGATGAAAAATCTGTTGGGGCAACAGGCGAATATGATTTCACTTCTTCTCATACCGGATTTAAAATGAAAGTTAATTCTATATCTGGGAGCGATAATTTTACAGTAAAATTCTACAAAGGCAAAGGACCTAAACACGTGGGTGGTATTGCGGAGACTCACATAAGTAAATTCGGTTGGCATTTTACTAAAGGTTCAGGCATTTCAGCAATCAATGCAAACCTTAAATTTTACATTGCAGATCTACCTGCTAATTCCATAACCAAAGGGGATACCACTGTTAAATTATACAAACGTGAGACTTTCGGAAGCGGAGATTTTAGTTTGGTTGACACCTTAATCTATCATGATAATGGAACAACCGATCAAGGCGACGATTGGCTCGAATGTGATAGCGTTACTAGTTTTAGCGAATATGTAATGGCTGGAGGAAATAGTCCGTTACCCGTAGAATTAATTTCTTTAATAGCAAAGGCAAGGAATTTTGCGGTAGACTTAACTTGGCAAACCGCAACCGAAGTAAATAATTACGGTTTCCAAGTAGAAAGGCAAAAAGCAAAAGGCAAAAGTAATTGGAGAAAAGTTGGCTTTGTTGAAGGTGCGGGCAACAGCAATTCGCCAAAGAGTTACTCATTTACGGACGTTGTAAACAGCGCCGGCAAATATTCCTACAGATTAAAACAGATAGACCTTGACGGCTCTTTCAAATATTCCGATGTAGTGGAAGTAACGGTTGCCTCTCCGAACAAATTTGAACTTTTACAGAATTACCCGAATCCGTTTAACCCCACAACCACGCTTCGCTTTACACTGGCAAAAGAAACTCCCGTTAAGATTACTGTTTACAATTACCTCGGTCAGCAGGTTGCTCAAATACTAAACAAAACACTATCAGCCGGGAGGCACACCGTTAATTTCGATGCTTCAAAACTTGCCAGCGGGGTTTATTTCTACACAATGAAAGCGGATAATTTTTCTTCTACAAAGAAAATGATTCTTTTGAAATAGACGTTTTTAATGAAAAGGGACGGTCTTAAAGGCTGTCCCTTTTTGTGATTTGGTGAATAATTTTTAAGTACTTATTCAGGAACGGGGGCTAACACTTGAGAAGGGA
>WFQV01000270.1 GCA_015486905.1 Melioribacteraceae bacterium
GCCTTAAGTAACGAGTCTTAATTCGTAAGTAGACAGCGTTCAGCGAACAGTTACCAGCGTTCAGAAAATAACTTTTTCAACTCAAACTTTTCCACCACAATGAATGACTTCCCGCAAGCGGAGCTGCGGGACAAATGACAAATCACTTAGTAACGAGTGAAGCACAATGCATAACGAGTAGAATTAATAACGAGAGCAGTTCTCTGTGAAACTTCTTGCTTGTCACGGCGTAGCCCCGATTTATCGGGACGAAGACGGACGTCTTGCTTCTAGCGTCTAACGAGTGAGGATAGGACGCAGATTTTTCATGATGTATTATGATCATCGCAGATTGGACAATGAAACAAGAATTATTCCGAAAAGTTTAAAATATTTTGACAAAAAAAACGAAGATTTGATTGAGAATACTATAATGCAAGGCTTTCGGTTTGGTAAGCCTCTCATTCACAATCATAAAATGCACAGGACGGTTCGTAACAGTTAAATTCTGTTTTTATCAGATGAAATTGCGATGGTCGACAGAAGGGTGGCGGTATTTATTTGATATGATATATAATAATAGTATATTTGCTCTGTTTGTATATTATAATAGATAGAAGGCAAAATGAAAAACATTAGAAGAGAAAGATATTTAACTAAAATCAAGCCGTTCGTTGGGAAAAATTTGATTAAAATTATTTCCGGTCAGCGACGCGTGGGAAAGAGTTTTCTTTTAAAACAAATTCGCGACGAGATTAAAAAGGAAAATCCCGATGTAAATATCATTCAAATTGATTACGAGAAATTTGAATTCCGTAATCTGAAAACCGCAGAATCATTATACGATTACATTAAACGGAAAGCAATAAAAGACAAAATGAATTCAGTTTTCATTGACGAAATCCAAGAGGTTCGAGAGTTCGAAAAAGTATTAAGAAATTTTTACTCCAAGGATAATTTCGACATTTACTGTTCGGGAAGTAACGCGCAATTGCTCTCGGGCGAATTTGCCACAATGCTTAGCGGAAGACAGATCGAGATTAAAGTTCATCCGTTGTCTTATATTGAATATCTGAAATTTAGAGATCTGGAAAGCACCTCACAAAATCTAAACGCTTACATCGAAGAAGGCGGAATGCCATACTTAATTAACTTACCGAAGGAGAAGGAAATTGTAGATGAATATTTGCAAAATATTCTCAACACGATTTTCTTCCGCGACATTGTAACTCGCTACAAAATTCGAGACACGGAATTCTTACAAAATCTCGTTTCGTTTATTGCGGATAACGTAGGGAGTTTAACTTCAGCGACGAAAATTTCGAAATATCTTAAATCGGAAAACATCAATAAAACGGCACAAGTTGTAATTGATTATTTGCGTTGCGTGCAAAATTCTTTTCTAATAAATAAAATAAAAAGATATGATATACAAGGTAAAAAAATATTCGAAAGCGGTGAAAAATATTTCTTCGAAGATATAGGTCTAAGAAATGTGATTGCGGGTTTTAAGCTTACGGATATGAACAAAATTTTGGAAAACGTTGTGTTTAATCATCTGGTTTTTTGCGATTTTAAAGTTTACGTCGGCAAATTAAACAATTTGGAAGTTGATTTCGTGGCGGTTAAAGGCTCGGAAAAACTTTATGTTCAAGCCACCTATAAAATTAACGATGAAAAAACCGCAGCAAGAGAATTTGGGAATCTGCTAAAAATTAAGGACAATTACCCTAAAATCCTTATTACAACGGACGAAATTGAATTCACCTCGAGTTACGAAGGGATAAAACATTACACATTGAGAAAATTCCTTGAAACGATGTTTTAAAACATGACTTTTCATAGTGACAGATTGCAACATTGGATGAGTGAATAGTTGGATTGAATGGGGTTTGCTTTGGGGAACAATCGAGGACTTTGGACAGCAATAAGTCTTAAGTGATGGGTGATAGCACGCAGATTTTCATGATAGATTATGATTTCCGCAGATTGGACAATTAAAAATTAGAAAGTCAAAATTAAAAAGTAAAAATTTGCTGTTATCTGATATCCAACCATCCAACCATCCAACCATCCAATCATCCAATCATCCCTTTTTCCCTTTGAACCTCTAAACTTCTAAACCGCCGAAGGCGAACTAAACCTCTAAACGAAGAACAATCTAATTACGATTGACAAGTAGTAAGTCTTAAGTGACGAGTCTTAAGTCGTAAGTTACCAGCCTCCGGAAAAGCCACGAATGCGCGAATTTTATTAAACCAAGAACTAAGCACTAAGAACAAAGGACAATATAATTACGGGTGACGAGTAATCGAATGGCTTCAGACTTCTTACGTCTTGCTTCTCGCGTCTGGCGATTAGCGAGTGATAGAACACGGATGACACGGATTGATGCTGGATTTTCACGGAGGGAATGGGA
>WFQV01000271.1 GCA_015486905.1 Melioribacteraceae bacterium
GGAGATTTATGTTAATAAATATTTTGTTTGTAGGGGATATTGTCGGGACGCCCGGCTTGGATATGGTTCAAATGTGGCTGCCGGGACTAATAAAAAAATACAATGCCGATTTGGTAATAGCCAACGGAGAAAATGCTGCGGAAGGGAAAGGATGCACCGAAAAAGAAGGGAATATTCTCTTTAATCTCGGAGTTGATGTAATTACCGGGGGTAACCACACGTGGGACAAACACCAATCCCAGGAATATTTGAAAATTAAACCTAATGTTTTGCGGCCTCAGAATTATCCTAAAGGCACTTACGGTAAAGGTTACTATGTTGCCGAAACAAGGAAGGGGAAAGTAGGTGTAATAAATTTACAAGGCAGAACTTTCATGGCTCCGATAGACTGTCCCTTCCGTACCGCCGATTGGGTGATTAAAAGAATTCAGGAAGAGACGAAAGTTATTTTTGTCGATTTCCACGCCGAAGCTACCGCCGAGAAATTGGCAATGGGAATTTACTTAGATGGTCGTATAAGTGCTTTGGTTGGGACTCACACACACATTCAAACTGCCGACGAAAGGATTACCGAGAAGGGAACTGCTTACATTACGGACGCCGGAATGACCGGACCTTACGAATCCGTAATCGGAATGAAAAGCGAAGCGGCATTGAACCGCTTTCTTTACCAAACTCCGCAGAAATACCAAACCGCCGTTAACAATGTTCACTTTGCAGGTGTATTTTTGAAAGTAGATTCGGAGACAGGTAAAGCGGTTGAAATTGAAAGAATTTTTATCCCTGAATTTCAAAAAAGAGCGGATTAAATGAAAGGCGTTCGTCTCCCGAGAATTGACAAAGACCCCGAACTGCACGAGAGATTGAAAAAATACTGCCGAATTTCGGAAGGCGAAATTTGGACGGATAAAATTAACGGACACAAAGTCGCCTGCCTCGACGTATCCGACGTCAACGCCGTACAAAAATTTTTTAAAGGTGAAAAAGCTACGTTAGCCGTTCACGATCCGCCTTACAACATGGTTGCATTTAAAACCACCGACGCCGAAGAATTTGTTGAATGGTCCAAACGCTGGGTAGAGCTTACTTACGATTTGTTAAGCGAAAACGGTTCGCTCTATTTGTGGCTCGGCGCCGATCAGAAAAATAATTTTTCTCCTTTCCCCGAATTCATTTTAATGATGCGTCAAACGAACTTTAAATCGAAAAGTTTCATTACACTTAGAAATCAGCGGGGATACGGAACGCAAAAGAATTGGATGTCCGTCCGCCAGGAACTTCTTTACTACACGAAAGGCACGCCGGTTTTTAATACTGAAGCGGTTTACACGGAGATTCCCAAAGCGGTAAAAGGCTATTACAAAGAAGTTAACGGCGTAATGACGGAAAATTTGGAGCGGAGTAAATCCGAATTTATTCGTGCAGGGAATGTGTGGATTGACGTTCAACAAGTGTTTCATTTAATGGAGGAAAACGTAAGCGGCTGCTTTGCTCAAAAGCCTTTGAAGGCAATCGAAAGGATTGTTAAAACTTCCAGCGCAAAAGGAGATTTGGTGACCGACTTTTTCTCCCACTCGGGCACAACATTGTTGGCAGCCGAAAAGTCGGGAAGAAAATGTTTTACGATTGACGTTGACCCGGTTTATTGTGAAATTTCAATTAGAAGATTGGAGAATTTTCGCAAGTACGGAAGAATCGGATGGGGGACTTCCAACCCGTTCGAAGGAGAAATAATTAAGGATAAGGAATTGCAAGATTATTTATTTCGTAAATACAAAATTGAAGTAACGAGTTTTCTCTGATTACGTAATGTTATTTTAACGGAGGAAAATTTAATGACTCTTATTGATGGCAAGAAAATTGCAAAAGAAATTCGTTTTGAGCTTAAAGAAAAAGTTTTCGATTTGAGGCAAAAGTACGGAACGGTTCCGGGCTTGGCGGCTGTTTTAGTCGGCGAGAATCCCGCATCGCAAGTTTACGTAAGAATGAAACAACGCGCTTGCGAGGAGGTGGGAATTTATTCTGTCGTAGAAAAATTACCGGCGGAAACATCGGAGGAAGATTTAATTTCATTGATTGAACGTTTTAATTCGGACAAAAAAATTAACGGCATTTTGGTTCAACTGCCCCTACCGGAACACATTTCGGAGAACAAAATAATCGAAACAATTTCACCTTCAAAAGATGTGGACGGCTTCCACCCGGTGAATATGGGCAACTTGGTAATCGGCAAGGAAACGTTTTACCCATGCACACCTTACGGAATTTTGGAACTCTTGAAACGTTACCGAATAGAAACAAAGGGCAAGCACGTTGTTGTTGTGGGACGGAGTAATATTGTAGGTAAGCCGGTTGCAAACATGCTCTTGCAAAAGAAGGAAGGCGCTAACGCAATTGTTACCGTTTGCCATTCAGCCGCAAAAGATTTGAAAAAATATACGGCAACGGCGGATATTTTAATTGCCGCAATCGGACGGCCTAAATTTATTACCGCCGACATGGTTAAAGACGGAGTTGTGATAATTGACGTTGGAATTAACCGCGTTGAAGACAAGTCAACGGAAAAAGGTTACAAATTAGTGGGCGACGTGGATTTCGAAGAAGTTTCCCGAAAGGCATCTTTCATTACGCCTGTGCCCGGAGGTGTCGGTCCTATGACAATTGCAATGCTTTTACAAAATACTTACGAATCATTTATTAAATCATTAAATTTGTAATATGGCTATTAAATCACTTGACAAAATAGTTTCGGAAGTTTTAACGGAAAAGGCTCTGCGCGATTTTTATTGTGTGGAGGATACTTGCGCCGGCTGGGAAAGAAACGTTGTTGACCAGCCGATGGCGGTAAAGGAAATAATTGAAAACGGCGCCGAAAGAATTGCCGCAGGTTTGGGCGTAGGTGAAGAGCTTGACGATTATTCAATAGCACGAATGATTGACCACACGCTCCTGAAGCCCGAAGCAACACCTGAGGATATTGTTCAACTTTGTAAGGAAGCACGAACCTACCATTTTGCCTCCGTGTGTGTTAATCCTTCCTACGTTCCTCTTTGCAAAAAAGAACTTGCAGGTTCGGACGTCAAAATAGCTTCGGTAATCGGATTCCCTTTGGGTGCTACAACTACAGAGGTTAAAAGAGCGGAAGCCGAACAAGCTCTGCACGACGGTGCCGACGAGCTTGATATGGTAATTCACATCGGCAGGCTCAAAAGCGGCGACTACGATTACGTTTTCAACGACATCAATCAAGTAGTGCTGGCGGCTAAAAGGGTTAACGCAGTTTGCAAGGTAATTATCGAAACCGCTCTTTTGACAGATGAAGAAAAAATTAAAGCCTGCCTTTTGGCAAAAAAAGCAAAGGCGGATTTTGTTAAAACCTCTACGGGCTTTAGCAAAGGCGGCGCAACAGCAGGCGATGTTGCTCTGATGCGTTACGTGGTGGGTAGTTCCGTTGGCGTGAAAGCTTCGGGCGGCGTAAGAACAATGGAAGATGCCAAAAAGATGATTGCCAGCGGTGCAAGTAGAATAGGCGCAAGTGCAAGCGTTAAAATTGTTACCGGCGGAACAGGGGAAGCAGGTTATTAATGGTTCTTGACCTTGTTGTTACCGATACCGGTGACGGATTCTCCGGTGAAATCCCTTCCGTTGAAGAGTGTGAAACCTGGGCTCACACCGAGGAGGAAGCAATTACCAAAGCAATAGAACTTCTTCGCTTTTACATCGGCATTCCGGAAGAAGAAAAAATTAAAGTTGACAAAGCCCGCCGCAATAAAAACAAAACCGTTTACAAATTGGTTTTTAATAAAACCCAATGAGAGAATTCAAGACAGAACGCAGATTAAAAAAGATTGAAAAAACAATCAGAGCAAGGCAGTTTTCCTTACGTGTGGTAATGGAAAACATTCACGACCCCCACAACGTGAGCGCAATTTTCCGCTCGTGCGATGCCGTAGGAGTGCCGAAAATTTCTTTGCTTTACACTGTGGAATCTTTTCCTAAAATCAGCAGGGTTTCTTCTTCCTCTGCTAATAAATGGGTTGAGTACGAAAAATTTAATGACACGGAAAGATGTTTCGATTCTCTCAGAAAAGAAGGTTTTAAAATTTACGCTGCAATGTTGGACGAAGAAGCAAAAAGCATTTACGAAATTGACTGGACGCAAAAATGTGCGGTGGTTGTCGGCAACGAACATCGCGGCGTTTCTCAAAAAGCCGCTTATTTAGCCGACGAGTTAATTTACATTCCAATGCGTGGGATGATTCAAAGTTTGAACGTTTCCGTCGCCACTGCGGTAATCCTTTACGAAGCACAAAGGCAGCGCGCAAATGTAGGAATGTACGGAAAAAGCGAATTGACGGAAGAAGAAATTGAAATGTTAATCGACGAATGGAGCAGTAGGTGAAGCAGTCTTTTAATTCAATTTCAAAAGTTACGGGCGAACTCTTTTTGCCGGGCGACAAATCAATTTCACACCGGGCGGTAATGTTTTCAGCGCTGGCAAAGGGAAAATCTAAGATTGCAAATTGTTTAAATTCTCAAGACGTTAATTCTACAATAGAAATTTTTCGTCAAATGGGATGTGACATTGAACGAACAAAGAATGATGTAATTGTTGAAGGCAAAGGATTCAAAGGTTTTACCGAACCCTCGCAACCATTGAACGCCGGCAACTCGGGAACAACGGCACGGCTGATTAGCGGAATTCTTGCCTCACAGAATTTTGAATCCGTGATTGTAGGGGATGAATCTCTTTCCAAACGTCCTATGATGAGAATAGTTGAACCGTTGAAATTAATGGGTGCAAGGATTGAGCCCTCGTCGAAAGGCACCTTGCCACTAAGAATATTTCCTTCGAATGACCTGCATTCAATTAAATATTCCTTGCCGGTTGCCAGTGCACAATTGAAAAGCTCGCTGCTGCTTGCAGGTTTGCATTTGGATGAAACTACGCAAATAGTTGAGCCGGTTCAAACCCGTAACCATACGGAATTGATGCTCGACTTGGAAATTCGCAAGACGGACGAAGGGAATTTAATTAGTGTAAATAAAAATTTTTACCCGGAGCCGAAAGAATATTTTGTCCCTTCCGATATTTCTACCGCGGCTTTTTTCATCGTTTTGACTTTACTTTCAAAAAACTCCGAGTTGAAAATTCACAACGTTCTTTTAAATGAAACACGAGCAGGAGTAATTGAAATATTGCGTCAAATGGGAGGTGAAATTTCAATCGAATCGGAAAAAGAAATTTCAGGTGAAAAGTTCGGCGACTTGTTTGTTCGCTCGAGCAAATTGGAAAATGTAAAAATTGACAAGGAAATTATTCCCAATATAATTGATGAAATTCCTATCCTTGCCGTAGCAGGTGCTTTTGCGGAAGGGGGGTTTGAAATATTTAATGCCGAAGAATTGAGGAAGAAAGAGAGCGACAGAATTCACGCTTTGTGCGTAAATTTTCAAAAAGCAGGTTTGAACGTTGAGGAATTTCAAGACGGCTTTAAATTAAAAGGATTCCCGTCAAACGACCGTTTTACTTTCGAAAGTTTTAACGACCATCGAATTGCAATGGCATTTGCCGTATTTTCCCTACTTTCAAATAACGGCGGGGAAATCAATGATTTTGACTGCGTCTCTGTTTCCAACCCCGATTTTCTCAAACAAATTAAAAGCATCGTAAGATATTAAAATACTTGTCGTTTTCATCCCTTTGTGGGTTTGCGATTTTTGGTTCTTTAGATTATTTCGAAAGATTAAATTTTCTGAAATTGCGAAATAATTCTCGCCAAATTTCTTTGAAGGGAGGCATATCTTTGATTTGATGTGAAAGTCTGTTCTCCCATTGCTTTTCAAAAACATTTTGTTTCTTTTTTACAATTTCCGGAAGTTCTTTTGAATGAATATTTTTTGCGATTGCTTTGATATTGAAAATCGTAAGTATATTTTCAGTTTTTAACCTCCCAAATTTTAATAGGAACCAAATATCGTAAACGTCCCTTGCTTCGGTTCTTTGCATCAACGAGCGTAATTTTTCAGCCGCTACTTCTTCGAGCGAATAAACCGGAAGTGTAAACAATTCTGAATCGGAGTAAATATCTTTAAATGTTTTTTCTATCGGTTTATAAAAAACATTTTCGTCGAAACTAATGTCTGTTTTAATTTTTTTGTGAGCTACTTTTCCACCAAGGGGGCCTGAGTACTTTAGAAAAAAAGTCAGATTTCCACTTAAGCGTTTTTTAACATCAAAAATATCAAGGGAGATCCTCGATTTTTCAAAAACTAATTCCGTCACTTTCTCAAATTCGGGAACGATTGTTTTTGCATGTCCTTTTTTATTGACGAAAGTAAAATCTAGATCTTCGGATAGTCTGTAGTTTTTAAAATAGGCTTTTCTCAAAAGGGTGCCACCTTTGAAAATAAGATGTTTTTTAAGAAAATTATTTTTTGAGATACAGCGTAATACCCAACCTAAAACGTAGTCTTTTTCTATTTGAGCGTCTCGTAATCCTTGTTTTTGAGCAATTTTTTGAATTTCACTTTGTTTAATCATTGTTTAGGTTTCCAATGAATTTAAAATTCCGTTGAAATCTGCGTTTTCAAGAATTTTCCACTTCGAGTAATGTTTGCCTTGTGGAGGTAATGAAGAATCTAGACGGACGTAAGAAGCGGAGATTTTATTTTTTAGAATATCAATTAAGGAAGGGAAAAGATTTAAAGAATCGAGAATGAAGCCTAAGCGTTTGTAAACTCTTTGTTTTTCAAATTTTAATAAATATTTCAAAAGTTTCTTCTCGTCAATTTTATTCTCTGCCATTACAATTGCTTTTACAATTTCCGCGATTCCGTTTGATTTTTGCGGTAGATAGAGCGAGTCGAGAATTGTTTTTTCAATGTTGCTACAATAGACTTTTTCGTAATCGTTAATCCAAAATTTTTCATATCCGAAAAATAATTTTTCCCGAAGCGTAATAAATTCAAATGAAATGTTGGAAATTATTCTTATTTTTTGGTAAAATTGCTTTACAGATACAATTTGTTCCTTTAAGGAAGGTTGAGTAATTAAGCCGTGAATTTGGAAAGCGCTGAAAAAACCAATGTAATATTTATGAGGCGCTGCTAATTGCTCACCGACAAGATGCCAATTAGGTAGGTAATCCTTAGGCGATTTGTCGTATGGGATGATGCAATAAAGTCCTTCCTTTAACCGTTTAATTAATCCTCTTCGGCTCATATCCGAAAGAAGTTTTTGTACGTTTTCTTTTGAGCTGTTTGGTAAAAGTTCGAAGGCTTCTTTAATTGTGAAAAATTCTTTTCCCTTTTCGAATAATTTATTTAATAGTTCGGCGGATCGGAAAGAAATATTTTTATTCATAAGTTATCTTAGGTATTTAAATAATGAGATAAAAACTCAGTAAACAAATATAAGACATAATTAATAAACATCAAAGATTTTTACCAAGGTGTTTGTGGCGTTGATTGTTTTCAATTTGCTATAGTCAGAAAAATAGGTCATGGCGAGTCTTGCCTTTTGAGGAACTACGTTATGAGAGGGTAAATTGTAGGGACAGCTCGCGAGATGTCCCTACAAAGTGGTATGTTGTTTCTATAG
>WFQV01000272.1 GCA_015486905.1 Melioribacteraceae bacterium
CGGGAGAATATATCCGGTATAGCCTAAACTTCTAAACACTAAACCTCTAAACGAAGACCGAATGAATTACTATTGACGAGTACTCGAACGGACTCAATCTTCTTACGTCTTGCTTCTCGCGTCTTGCGATTTACGATTTATAGGACGCCGATTGGATAGAACACGGATGACACGGATTGATGCTGGATGTTCACGGAGGGAATGGGACGCAGATTTGTCATGATGGATTATGATTTTTGCGGATTGGACAATAGAACACGGGTTATTCAATTAAAAATCTTCTGCTCACTGTTATTTGCTATCCAATCATCCATTCATCCAATCATCCAACCTGTCACGCCGAAGTCAAACGCAGCGCAGACGAAGTCGGACCTGTCACGGCGTAGTCCCGATTTATCGGGACGAAGTCGGACCTGTCGCGCCGAATACCGACTTGTCGGGAGAAGGCGGACAATCCATTCATCCAATCATACCTCTGTACCTTTGCAACATATAATCTTCTAAACGAATAACGTGTAAAAAACAATTTGTTATTCTTTAAAATCCGAGATCAAGCTTGTCGGCCGGGCTCTTGATTTTTTTAATTGAGTAAGAAGAGACATGCGTGTAAATTTGTGTGGTTGCAAGTCGTTTGTGACCTAACAATTCCTGTATGTAACGAATATCCGTTCCCTCGTCCAAAAGATGTGTGGCAAAACTGTGCCTTAATGTATGTACCGAAGCTTTCTTTTTTATGCCTGCTTTTTTAAGAGCCTTTTTAAAAACAGATTGAACACTTTTGGGACTGTATTTCCCCCCGTTTTGTCCTTCAACCAAATATTTTTTAGGCTTATATGCTTTGTAATAATCTCTTAGTAATTTCAGAACATTCTCCGAAAGCATTACATATCTGTCCTTTTTCCCTTTGGCATTTCTTATGTGAATTCTCATTGAGTCCGAATCAATATCCGAAATTTCCAAATTGATTAATTCACTAAGCCTTAATCCGGCAGAATAAATCAGTAGTAAAATTGTTTTATGTTTGAGGTTTTTTGTAACCGATAAGATTCTATTTATTTCTTTTAATGACAAAACATTTGGTAAGACACTTGGCTTTCTTAACTCAATATTCAATGCATCGGGGACAGGTTTGTTAAGAACTTTCTTATAAAGGTAACGAATAGAAGAAATTACTTGCTTCATTGATGAGAAAGAGTAATTCTTTTCGGTTTTACAATAATAGAGATAGTTTTTTATTTCCTTATCTGTCAATTCTTTGATTTTTAAATTTTTAACGTAATCCAGGAAAAGCGAAAGTGTGGAAACGTAATTCCGTATTGTTTGATCAGAGTAGTTTTCAATCTTAAGTTTTTTCCTAAATTCTTCAATTATTTCTTGCTTTAACATATAATAATTCTTATTTTGCTTAATATATCTATCAAATATAGCATATAGTTCCGCTATATGCAATAGATATAGGAAAACATTAGGCACAATAGAAAGAAACGAAAATGGAAGAAATGAGAAAAATAAATAAGATAGCAAAACCTTTTGTAAAATGGGCTGGTGGAAAAGCACAATTATTAAATGAAATTGAAAATGCTATCCCTGGACATATCAAACAAGGTAGATTTACATACATCGAGCCATTTGTTGGCGGTGGTGCAGTTTTATTTTGGATACTACAAAAATATCCAAATATTGAAAGAGCCATAATTAACGATATTAATACAGACTTAACCAATTCATATCAAACGATAAAAGAAAATGTTGAAGAATTGATTTTAATATTACAAGAATGGGAAAAGGAATATCATTCATTAAAAGATAAGTTGAAAGCAAAGAAAGAATATTATTATTCAAAAAGAAAACAATTTAACAGCAGAACTTCTGATAAAACAACTCATACTGCTTTGTTTATTTTTCTAAACAGAACTTGTTTTAACGGACTTTATCGTGTAAATCGCAAAAACGAATTTAATGTTCCCATAGGCAGTTACAAAACCCCAATGATTTGCGATGAAGATAATTTAAGAGCTGTAAATCAAATTTTGCAAAAAGTAACTATTTTGAATGGGGATTTTGAAGAAACGTTAAAGTATGCTGAACAAGAGACACTATTTTATTTTGATCCGCCATACAAACCATTGAGCAATACATCAAGTTTCAATTCTTATGCAAAAGATGAATTTAATGATAACGAACAAATCAGACTTGCGAAATTCTGCGAAAAAATCGATCTATTGGGTTTTAATTGGATTTTAAGCAATTCCGATGTGAAAGGAAAAAATCCGAATGATAATTTTTTTGATGATTTGTATAGTGAATTTAATATCAAAAGAGTGTTGGCAAGAAGAAATATAAATTCTAACCCTAATAAAAGAGGAGAATTAACAGAATTGTTAATTACAAATAATGC
>WFQV01000273.1 GCA_015486905.1 Melioribacteraceae bacterium
CGGTTCGATGCTTTTCCAATGTTCCCCGCCGTCTTTCGAAAAATAAAACATCGAACCCTTTTTACCTGCTTCGGCAGAGACGTAAAGCCGGTTATGGTCAATGGGGGAAACGGCTAATTCGAGTCTTTTAACTTTTCCTATTCCTTCGGAAGTTTTCTGCCATGTTTTACCGCCATCGATTGATTTGTAAACTCCTACCGAATTAACCGTTGCGTAATAAATATCGGAGTTTGCCGGGTCAGACACTAATTGCTCAACGTTGTTGCCTCCCGAGTCAAAGACATCATCCCAAGTTGTGCCGCCATCCGTGGTTCGGAAAATTTTCGAAGAACTTGCACCGCCGTTAAAACCCCGCCCCGATGCTGCAAGTACTATGTTTTCGTCCTTAGCATTTACCACAATACGCATAATGTTTTTAAATTTGTCAGGGTTGGTTGTTGATGTCAGCTGAATCCACGTGTTGCCTTTGTCGGTAGATTTCCAAATACCGCTGCCGTCAATTTGGTCAACGTTAAAAAAGCCCTCGCCCGTGCCTACGTAAATTATGTTGTGATTCGAAGGTGCCATTGCAATTGTGCTTGTGGCTAAATTTGGTAGCTCGGGGGTAAGATTTATCCACGAGTTCCCCGCATTTGTTGTTTTCCAAACACCCCCGCCGACGGAACCGACAAACCAAGTGTTAGCGGAAGGGTCATCCGGATCTACAATAACTCCGCGTGTTCTACCGGAAACATTACCAGGACCTCTTTCAATCCAATTGTAAGCGGAGCCTTTAATAGTGTTGTATTTCAATTCTTTCGTAGATGTTAAATGTCTTGCTTTTAAAAGTTCTTTTATTCTGTAATTAGGAGGATAAGCGGGATTCTTTTCACCGTCTCGCGTACGAATATCATGTTCATATTGCGCAAAAATTTCAGGGTGATCTTCCTTCTCGGATTCCTCCGTTGTATTTTCAAATTCCTCCGCCCGTTCTTTTGCTTTACGATTGTTCAGCAGGGAAAGTTCAATGTCCTTAGGTGTTCGGAACTTTCGGCTTAAATCAAATTGGTCGGCTGTTTTTTTGAAAATAAAAAACGAAGTTATTAAAACCGCTGAAAACAAAAAGGGCAAGACGTAATATTTGAAATTCATGAAATACTCCTTAATAAATTATTTTACTTGAAAATTTTCTTTTTTGTTAGAATGTCTATTATGTAAGAAGAGGGCGTTTTCCCATTCTTTTCGTTTAGAACTTCGGGGAAAAGAGTAATCTCTAATTTGCTGTGTTTAATCCACTTTACACACCCGTTTAAAACAGAATCCCCGTAAATAATAGAATCTTTTTTTACTAAGGAAACAAAAAATCTAAGATACTTTGAATGGGGAAGACCGTTATTACAAGAATAGTTGGCAAGAAGAACAAGGGAGGAATCGGAATTAAATTTGCGAAAATATTTTGAGCCAAGTTCTTTGCGGAGAAAATCATTAATGCCTTTTTTATTCTGCTCGGAATATTTTTCAACATTCGAGGAACAAGAATAAGTAATTATTAAAATTAAAAATATTTTGAAAGTTCTATTAATCATTAAAAAAAGTAATTAAAATAAAATTAAGGTTAAAACTTTTTTATTAAAATTTCAAATGGATTATTAAAGAAACAGAGTCAAAGTAAAACATTATTTAGTTAGTAAATTTTTTTAAACCTCAAAACAAATTTATGAATATTAATATCTATTTTCTTAAATTAAGATGTACAGATATTATTATTTTATTTTCGGGAGGTTTAAATGCAAGCAATAAAAAAAATCGGATATTTCTCAATGATTGCTCTGTTGAGCTTTGCTTTTAATGTTTTTGGTCAAAACGCACACAGCTACATCGGAGCAAAAAAATGCGGGATGTGCCACCGTTCCAAAAGAGCCGGCGAGCAGTTTAAAATTTGGAAGAACAGTCTCCATTCACACGCTTACGAAACACTTAAAACAAAGAAAGCCGACGAAATCTCAATGAAACAAGACGGCAAAAAAGCTGTAGATAATGAGAAGTGCTTGGTTTGCCATGCTACAGGTTACAATGTTGACAAAAAACTTTTAGGAAGACATTTCAAAATTGAAGACGGTGTACAATGCGAAACATGCCACGGCCCCGGTTCGGATTACAAATCGATGCGTGTAATGAAAAACCGCCAAAAGGCTGTAGCAGCCGGACTGAAGTTGTACAAAAATCCGAAAAAACTTTGCGTGACTTGTCATAATAAGAAAAGCCCGACATTTAAAAGTTTTAACTTTAAAAAAATGTGGGCTAAAATTAAGCATTACAAACCGACTAAAAAATAAGTTGACTTTTTGTTAGAATAGTAATTATTCAGTCATTATTTTTTCCTCGAAAGCTGTAAACGGAAGATGTGAATCTTCCGTTTATGGTTTTAAATATTCTCACAATATTCATTCATGGTTAAAAACAGGGCAATGTTTTTGACGAAACACGAAAGGCTGTAAAAAAAATCATTGAAATTCTCTCTGCGGCTACGCACTTGAATTCGTACAAAATGTTTTATCTGATTATTTCCCTACGAAGTTTTGTCACGATTTTTATCTTCCCCAAACGAGCAAAACCAAAAATCGCGCCAAAACACTTTAGTTTTTTCTCTCATTCTAACCCCGAGCTGAAGCTCGGGGTTAATGAAATGTCGCTCATGTAGAGCTTTGTTAAAATTATTTTGTACACTTTGTTTTTTGGTAATCTGTAACAAGTCTCAACCTTAACCTCAACCTCTAAACAAAAAATAACAGAACGATCATCCAGCTTGTCGCGACGTAGTCCCTATTTATCGGGACGAAGTCGGACCTGTCACGGCGAAGTCAAGCGAAGCGCAGACGAAGTCGGACCTGTCACGGCGAATCCCGACTTGTCGGGATAAGGCGGATATCCAACCATCCAATCAATTTACTCCTTACACATTCATCATTCATAATCATTTCCTACGGTGTCTTAAACTTAGTCATGTATGTTTC
>WFQV01000274.1 GCA_015486905.1 Melioribacteraceae bacterium
GAATGCACGAATGAATTGACTAAGATTTGTAGAGCTGATTGATTTTCCGCGCAAACGTAAAACAATCTGCGAAAAAAAGTAATATTTTACCACGCAAAGGGCGCAAAGGAATGTCGCAAGAGTGCATTGTTAATCTTAGCCAGGAAGCCACAACTAAGAACCAAGAACTACGAACAAAGGACTAAACTCCTAAACCCCTAAACTTCTAAACAATTTACAATTAACAATTCACAATTCAATAGAACACAGATGACACGGATTTAACGGATTTCCGCGGATTATTTCATTCATAACCTGCCTGCCCTGCCTGCCGGCAGGCAGGCGGTAGGCAGGTTCAACATTCATAATTCATAATTCATAATTTTCAATTGTTGCCTTGTAAAAACACTAAATGTTGCTTATTATTGCCTTGTAAAAATTATTATTATCGCTTATCTTTGCCTTGGAAAAATTGAATATTTTATGAACTATTTTAAAAGACAAATCGATGATGAACTTCTAAAATGGAAAAATTCTCCAAAGCGGAAACCTATTCTACTGAGAGGAGCAAGGCAGGTAGGTAAAACACAGTCCGTTCGGCATTTAGCGGAACAATTTGAATATTTCATTGAAATAAATTTTGAAGAGAGCAAATCCATTCATGCCCTTTTCGAAGGAGATTTATTCCCGAGGGAAATTTGTGAAAACTTAACAGCCATTTACGGAGTTCCTATTATCCCCGGTAAAACTTTACTCTTTTTCGATGAAATACAATCCTGCATTCCGGCAATTCAGTCGCTAAGATTTTTTTACGAAAAGATGCCGGAATTGCACCTAATTGCAGCCGGTTCGTTGCTGGAGTTTGCTCTTTCCGAAATACCGACATTTGGATTCGGGCGAATTAGCTCTCTTTTTCTTTATCCTTTTTCGTTCAATGAATTTCTCACTGCAATGGGGGAGGATAAGTTAATTGAAATTAAAAGAAAAGCTTCTCCGGCTAAAAGTCTTACCCCGCCGGTTCATCAAAAATTATTGCGTTATCTGAAAAAGTTTCTTATTATTGGTGGAATGCCTGAAGCGGTTTCGACTTATGTGGAAACCCGAGATTTAAACTCAATGCATAAAATATTGGATGATTTAATTGGGGCATACAACGACGATTTTGCAAAATACAAAAAGCGTGTTCCTTCGGTTCGACTACGCGAGATATTCGAGCTAGTTGCACGGCAAACAGGTTCTAAATTCGTTTACGCGAAAGCTAAAATCAACAACATTAATCAGGCAAAAGAAGCTTTGCAATTATTAATAGAAGCCGGATTAGTAATTCCCGTTGTTCATTCCGCTGCTAACGGATTGCCTTTGGGGGCGGAATCGAATTTGAAAAAAAGGAAAATTCTTTTAATTGATACCGGGTTATTATTGAAATTATTGGATTTAAACATTGGTGAAATAATTCTTTCAGATGACTTTAAAGTGATCAACAGAGGAAATTTGGCGGAGATGTTTGTCGGTTTGGAATTAATAAAGTACCGGTCACCATATAAAAGAACAAATTTGTATTATTGGCACAGAGAAGCCAAAAGCAGTAATGCCGAAGTGGATTATTTAATTGTGAAAAACAATAAGATTTTACCTATTGAAGTGAAATCCGGCACAAAAGGTTCAATGCAAAGTCTTTTTATTTTTTTGAATGAAAAAAGAATCTCCAAAGGAATTCGCCTTTCGCTCGAAAATTTTTCAAGTTACGATAAAGTTGACGTTTATCCACTCTATGCCGTTGATAGGCTGTTAGAAATAGCAGGACGATGAATTAATAGAACACGGATGACATGGAATATTCAATTAAAAATTATAAATTATAAATTATAAATGTCATGTGGAAATTTTGTGTAGGGGGATAGGACACAGATTTTACAATTAAAAATTAAAAAGTCAAAATTAAAAAGTATTTTGGATGCCAATCCTATTTCTCTCTTCCTCTTTTCTTCTCTTAGTCTTTCTAAACTCTAAACCCCTAAACTTCTAAACAATTCACCATTCAATAGAACGCGGAATATTAAATTAAAAAGTCAAAAGTCAAAAGTCAAAAGTATAAATGACAGTCGGATTTTCGCGTAGGATAATAGGACGCAGATTTATTCAATTAAAAATTAAGAACCTGCCTGCCCTGCCTGCCGGCAGGCAGGCGGTAGGCAGGTTAAGAATTAAAAATTTCTGTTCGCTATTCTCTTCCATCCATTCATCCAACCAACCATCCATCCATCCTTCACTCAGCTTTTCATTCACAATTCAATAGAACACAGATGACACGGATTTTACGGATTTTCACGGATTATTCCATTCATAATTCAACATTCATAATTCATAATTAATTTGTCGTCTTTTAACCTTTTGTCCTCTGTACCTTTGCACCTCTGAACCTTCGAACGATTCACAATTCACCATTCAATAGAACACGGATGACACGGATTGTTGCAGGATTTTCGCGGAAAACAAAAGCAGTAATGAACTTAAAAAGTCTTAAGTAGTAAGTAACCAGATTCCGGAAAAGCCACGAATGCACGAATGAATTGACTAAGATTTGTAGAGCTGATTGATTTTCCACGCAAACTGAAAACAATCTTCGAAAAAAAGTAATATTTCCCCACGCAAAGGGCGCAAAGGAATGTCGCAAAGAGTGCATGGTAGTTTTAAATAGCAAATGTCCGGAAAAGCCTCAACTAAGAACCAAGAACGAAGAACTAAGAACAAATGAATTACAATTAAAGAGTCTTAAGTGACAAGTCTTAAGTCGTAAGTAATCGGCTCTCAACAGACAAAGGATGCACTCTAGATAGCCTCTAAACTTCTAAACCACTAAACCTGTAAACGAAGCTCCAACGAATGACGATTGAAGAGTACTCTAATGACAA
>WFQV01000275.1 GCA_015486905.1 Melioribacteraceae bacterium
GTAGTGTCTTTCATCCCTAAAAATGTTCGCACTCGGCTCACACTTTGGTTTGCCGTTGTTATCTCGGCAATTCTATTGGCTTACTCGGCGCTCCTAATTTCATTGGTTTATGTTAACCTTCGTAATAATCTCGACGACCGGTTGCAACAAGATTACGAAATTGTTGAAGATATGATTACGGTGGTTTCGGGTGATTCCGTAAAAATAGATTATGACGAGGACCCTTATTTTTATGAGAGATGGTTTCAGTTATGGTCGATTAAATGGAAGTTAATTTACGATAACAAACCTTTCACGAGCAAATCCCTTCCGCAAATTACAAAATCCGAGAAAAAGTCCGAAGGATTTAATTTTGAAGACTTTAAATTAAAAAACGGTGTTCGCGTAAGAATTTTAAGCGGTAAAATGAATTTGGAGGGTAAATGGTTCTTTATTCGATTAATACGGAATGAGGATAGAATATTCGAAGAGCTTTACGGCTATTTGCGTTTAATGTTAATAGCATTACCCATCGCCGTTTTGATTGCCGCCTTCGGTGGATTTTTCCTTACCGGCAAGCTACTTTCTCCTATTGACAAAATGGTTTCCAAAGCCGGTAAAATAAGCGAAGAAAATTTAAAGGAGCGCTTGCCTGTTGTAAACCCGGAAGATGAGCTGGGCAATTTGGCTCTCGTATTTAACGAAATGCTGAACCGATTGGAAAAATCATTTGAAAGGTTAAAGCAGTTTACTTCCGATGCCGCACACGAGCTAAGAACACCGCTTACGGCAATTCGAAGCATTGGCGAAGTTGCACTACAGAATCACAAGGACGCGAAATATTACCGTGAAATTATTGGCAGCATACTTGAGGAGAACAATAGGCTTACGCATCTTGTGGACAATCTGCTTTTCCTTTCACGAGCTGACGCAAGAAGAATAAGCAAAAATCTTACTTTGGTAAATCTAAATTCGTTCGTACGAGAAACAGTAGAATTTATTCAGCCCTTGGCGGAAGAAAAAAACCAAACCGTTATTATTGAAAGCAGCGAAGTAATTTCGGTAAAAGCCGATAGTGCATTACTGAAACAAGCCTTGCTAAATTTGTTGGATAATGCAATTAAGTATTCACCTAATGATTCCCAAATAACGGTAAGCGCAAAGACTGAGAACGGTTCAGCCATCATCGAAGTTAAAGATAATGGCCCCGGAATTTCTACCGAGCATATCGAAAAAATATTCGAGCGGTTTTACAGAATAGACAAAGGACGTTCGCGTAAAATGGGTGGTAGCGGTCTGGGACTTGCAATTGCAAGCTGGGCAATAAAATCCCAAGGTGGAAAACTAATTGTGGAAAGTGAAGTAGGGAAAGGGAGTATTTTTAAAATAATTCTTAGGTCGGTTTAAAACGTTACATTTTCAAATAATTTAACGGAGGTAAAAATGAGAAAGACAGTTCTTTTTAGTATGTTGATTTTAATTGTAGTTTTTAGCTGGCAAAATTTGTCGGCTCAAAAAGCAAACGTTACGAAGAATATTAAATTAACTTTCGAAAATGTTGCTACCGGTAAATTACCTGCACATTGGAAAGTTGAAGCTACTCGGCAAAGGGGTCCCTTAGCTACCTGGCAGGTTATTAAAGACACAACCGCACCTTCGGGCAGTAAGGTTTTGGCATTGACTTCACCCAATCATCATTACGACGGAACGTTTAATATTTGCTGGACGAACAGCATTAACTTCCTGAACGGTGAAATAAAAGTTATGTTCAAAGCCAATACAGGTCGTGTGGATGAAGGCGGCGGCATTATGTGGCGTGTACGAAATAAAAACAATTATTACGTTTCGCGTTACAATCCGTTGGAAGATAATTTCCGGCTCTATTACGTAAAAAACGGTGTGAGGAGAATGATTGCCAGTGCAAAGGTTAAAATTCCCAAAGGGAAATGGTACGAACAAAAAATAGTTCAAAAAGGGAATCATATTTACTGTTATTTGAATGGCAAAAAATATCTCGATGCCAAGACCAATACTTTCCGAAATGCCGGAGGTGTAGGCTTGTGGACAAAATCCGACGCTGTTACCTCGTTCGATAATTTTGAAGTTAAATTTTACAAATGATTTTTTATTAACACAACGAAGTACAAGAAAAGGTTATTTAAAAGAAAAATAAGTTTCTCGAAAACAGAATATTTTAACGGATAAAGGGAATTATGAGAAAAACAGGAAAGGCATTTTTAACTTTGGTGGTAGCCCTTTTTGTTACGGGTTTCCCGAAAGCTCAAACAAGTTTACCGGATATAATAAAAGCCGTTCAAATTAAAAGCGTCATCA
>WFQV01000276.1 GCA_015486905.1 Melioribacteraceae bacterium
GTTACATCGTTCGCTCAATTCAAGAGCAAAGCAATAATATTCAGTCACTCGGACTTACACCGAGCATGTTTCAATCATTAACAGAGCAGCTTACGGCAGCGCTGAATACTTTTGAGCAGTACGGTTATTTACCCGTACTGCTTACGCAAGCAACAATACGTCCCTACTTGTGGCGGTTCATTCATCCAGCATTTCCCGATGTTGCCGTGCTTTCTTACACTGAACTTCCCAATTACGTCGAAATAGAATTATTAGATAAAATAGAGGTCGAATAATGAAGATTAAAAAAATAAAAGGAGAAAATCTTCGTGACGCAACCGAGAGGGTCAAAAACGAATTCGGTGACGATGCAATTATTCTTTCATCCAAAATTTACGAGGATGAAATTACGCATAAACAAATATTTGAATTGACGGTCGGAATTGATGCGGAACCGGAAATAGACAACGATGATATTTCGGAAGAAGGAAGGGAAGAAATTGTTCAAGAACTTGAAAAGAAACTAAGAACTGTTCACGGAGAAGAAGGAGTGATAACTATTGCTCCCTCCAAGGGAATTCCAAAATTCTCGGTATCTTCACCTGAAAATGAAAAAGTAACAAAAAAAGATTTGAAAGAGGTTATTGAACTCCTTAAAATAATGGAGGTTGACGTTGAAATTATTAAAATCGTGATGGACCATCTGAAAAATTCAAAAGTACTTCTGACCAAAGCAAACCTGAAGAAACACGTTTTGGCAATTTTGTCTTCTATGATAAATACAACGAAGTTAAATATTAAGAAATCTTCCGAACCTACGATTGTTGCCGTTGTGGGTCCTACGGGAGTCGGCAAAACGACATGCATTGCAAAATTGGCGGCAATTACTAAAATACTTCATAAATTGGAAGTGGGAATTGTTACAATCGACACTTACAGATTGGGAGCAATCGACCAATTGAAAATCTTTTCGGAAATAAGCGACATCGACCTTTTGGTTGCTTACGAATTAAAAGATGTCCCTGCCATATTGGAAAAATTCAAAGACAAGGATTTGATTTTAATTGATACCGTTGGACGCAGCCAAAAGAATCGGAACGAGTTAGCGACAATTAAATCTTTCTTGAGGAAATTTAAGCCGAAAGAAACTTACCTGGCACTTAGTTCGACCTCATCGAAGAAAAATCTTTTCGATGTTTCGGAAAGGTTTAAAATTTTTGACTACACTGCTTTGATTTTTACCAAAGTTGACGAAGCGGTTGATTTCGGCAATCTTTTGAACGTCTCCTTGAACATGGCAAGTCCGATTGTTTATTTAACAAACGGTCAAGTAATTCCGGATGATATTATTGCTGCGGAATCCGATTTTATTGCAAAAATAATTTATAGCGGGAGGTTGAATTGATGCCGAACCAGGCGGAAAAGTTAAGGATATTAACGGCTTCTTCTTCGGGCAATAATGTTTTAATTCCCAATTCCGTTGCGGTTGTCTCCGGCAAAGGTGGAACGGGTAAAACTTTTTTCGCAGTCAATTTTGCCAAACATTTATCCGAAATGGGTAAAAAAGTTCTGCTTGTGGACCTCGATATTAATTTTGCCAATGTTCATCTCGCTTTGAACGTTGAGCCGGAAAGGACGATGTTCGATTTTTTTACGCAAAGGGATTTGTTCGAGGAAATAATTTTCCGCTACAATAATAATTTTCATCTGATTTTCGGCGAAAGCGGAAATTTCGATTATTTACCGGAGGTTTCGGACGTTAAAAATTTAATTAAAAATATTGAAAAAATTTCAGCAAAATACGACGTTATTATTTTCGACAATTCATCCGGAATTTCCGAAGAGCTTTTTACCGCTGTCCGGAGTGTGGAATATTCTTTTGTAGTTCTTAATCCGGAAGTAACCTCGGTACTCGATTCTTACGTTATCCTCAAAGCGTTTAAGAGGAAAAAAATTCACAACAAGATGTTTGTTGTGGTTAATAAATTAAATCCTGATGAAAAAGGGGAGAGCGTTTACGTTAATATTCGTAAAGCGGCGGAGAAATTTCTAAAATTTTCACCCGAATATCTCGGCGCCATTCCGTCGGACGAATCCGTCACCGAGGCATTTTCCGCTCTAAAGCCACTCGAAAATATTAACCCCTCTTCGGTTGCGTATTCGGAAATTAAAAACCTGGCTGAAAAGTTTTTAAAGGAAACTTACAAATTGGACAAAAAGACAGGGTAGTTCCAAATGTTGTTTTGAGTGAAGATGTTCTTTTATTTGATAAAAATATTACTATTGGAAATGAAAAAATAAATTTGATTAAAACATTTATCTTTTGAAATCACAAATGATACGTACTCACAAAAGTTAGTAGAACGAAGACGGGGCTTAGCTCATACTTAGACCCCGTTCTTTCCAGCGGGGACACAGGATTATCTCTCCCCGCAGTTCTTTTGCGGGGCTTCGAGATGAATCCTTTATAACGTTGGGCTTTTTTGTAGATTTCAATATTGAATTTTTTAGTTGCCCGCAATAAAGCATTGTCTAAAGTTGCTAAGGGCAAATTTTTTCTTTTAGCCAACTCCAAATAAGAAGCATCGTATGTAGATAATTGAGCTTCACGTGCTAACATGAAAATATTCATTATAATTTTCTCAGAGACTTGCTGTTCAATATCAATAGGTAATTCAGACAGTAGTTCCCAAAACCGAACACTATCAATATATTTTAATCTTTCTCTTCTCTCAGCAACTACTAATACGTTTCCTACTTCAAGAGGCCAAATGCACGGAACAATAGCATGCACGTATTTTAAAGACTCCAAAACATTATCAGCATATTGGTTGGCCTCATCAGCAAAACACCATGACATTACAACAGAATTATCAATTACAACTGCATGCTGCATTAATCTCTACCTATCTCAATCGAGGCTTTTAAATCGAGTCCTTGTAATTTCTTGTCTTTTCTAAATTGCTTTAACTGCTCGATGGTTTTAGAAGATGCATATTTATTTCTATCATTATAAGGAGATAATACAGCAACAGGAACACCATGCTTAGTTATAATGATTTTTTCGCCTTTAGAGACTTTATCAAGCAATTTAGGTAAATGAGTTTTTGCCTCATATGCTCCTACTTGATTCATAAAATTTCTCCCACTATTTTTATACCAGTCTAAAAGATGCCACTAATACTTTTTTCTATTCTAAGTCTAACGGCGAGGTTTTTCACCCGCCGCCGAAAACCGAAACGCCGAGTTAAAAAGCCAATGCCTTAAATTATTTCAAAATTTTTACTTATTCGCTATTGTTAATTTACAACATTTTACTATCAAAAAACAAACACTAAATTTACTTAACCTTACAATGCAAAAAACGCACCGCCTTAGGCGGGCGGTTGATAAAGCCGGTTATTTGGCATTTCATTTTGACAACACAAAGGATGACAAATTATCCAACTGTTGCGACATGAGAATAACTAAGAATCTTATTATCAGAGGTGACAAGTGGACAATTATAAATTCTCGCCGTCGCCACAATAATCTGATCAGCAGGATCCCGATGAAATTCACCAGGTAATCGAGTGGACTCTACAGCAATCTCTGGTGTCAATTCAAGTATGCTAATACCCGGATAATTTAACGCTTGTTTAAACCATTTATCTATTGAGCATGGGAGTTTTAACCTACGATACTCAACCAGTTTTGCTATTTCCCAAACTGAAATTGCGCTGACACCAATCACATCCGTTTCATTCGTTGCTATTGTTTGCTCTTGAACTTTGGAGAGATTCTCATTACCATGCACCCACCAGACAAATATGTGCGTATCGAGTATTATCATCTCAAAACTATCCAGTCACTTTCAACAACGCTATCGAACGGTTTTATGTAGTTTATCGGAGTTCCCCGAAGAGGATACTTTTTTTGTGCCTTATTTTTACGCTTACGCACCAATATTTCAACTTTTTCTCCTTTCGCGAAAGGTAAGCCCTTAATGGATATCGTCCCATCTTTAGATATAGTTGTTTCAATACGAATAGCTTGCATTTCAGACCTCGCTTTATGCTTTTGATTTTATCGTTATTTTACTACCTCATAATAATGAATGCTGAGATTATTCGCAATTTGCCACGTAACGGCTTCGCTTTTCACCCGCCGCCGAAAAACAAAACGCCGAGTTAAAAAGCCAATGCCTAAAATTATTTCAAAATTTTTACTTATTCGCTATTGTTAATTTACAACATTTTACTATCAAAAAACAAACACTAAATTTGCTTAACCTTACAATGCAAAAAACGCACCGCCTTAGGCGGGCGGGTGATAAAGCCGGTTATGTGTGCTTTATGCAACTAAATTTCTATTTCATCAACTCGTAATTTTTTACCAATAGTGATGCGGATAAATGTAACATCTTTTCAAGTTTTCTAATCATATCCACTGTTAATCTTTTCTTTTTGTTCAAAACTTCCGAGACTCTACTTTTGCCGCCTATTATGCCAACTAAATCCTTTTGCCTTATATTCATTTCTTCCATTCTGATTTTAATCGCTTCAATCGGGTCGGGTGCTTCGATAGGGAAATGCTGATTTTCATAGTTTTCTATTAGCAATGATAATATTTCCGCTTCATCACCTTCCTTTGATTTTGGAGGGGAATCAAATATTTTCTCAAGTCTTTTCAGAGCTTTTTCGTAATCTTTTTCTGTTCTAATTGGACTGATGTTCATAGTGTTTACCCTTAAACTGTTTCAGCATTTATTTTATCATATTCTGCGTGAGTCCCTATAAATCTAATGAAAGCCCATTGTCTTTCATAATTGAATTTGACAATCAACCGGTATGAATTCCCTTTAATATTGAAGACAACTCTATTATCACGCAAAATACTTGCACTTGCAAATGTTTCTTTTATCTCATTTGGATTATTCCATTTTGAAAATTTTACCGTTTCATACCAAGTCTTCAAATACTGTTCACAATCGGAATGCTTTTCCCAATATTCTCGCAAAGTTTTTTTAGCAATAATTCGCTTCATAAAAAATAATCTTTTCTTCAAATATAATAAAAAGTTCTTTAAAAGAGAACAATTATCAAAGAAAAGATTATTGAGCAACTACAAAAATATTAGAATGATATAATAAAACACGCAATCACATAATGGCGTGGCTTTTCACTCGCCTGCCCGCCGAATCCCGATTCATTCAGAGTAGGAGGATCCGCCGAAAACAAAAAAGCCGAGTTAAAAAGAAAACGCATATCCGCCGAGGTGGACTATTTCAAAATTTTTATTTCCTTACTGTTATTAGTTTACAAC
>WFQV01000277.1 GCA_015486905.1 Melioribacteraceae bacterium
AAGCGGATAAGAACGGATTGATTATTTACTTTACCGTCCGAAACAAAAGCTCCGGTAAATTTTTTTGAGCGGAAGGTTAAATCGAGATTTGCCGAAACATTCCGGCTGCCGAAATATTTGACCGAAAGAGTGTTGAGCAACGCTTCGGATTCCTTCTCCATCTTTCCTTTAAGAGGGAAATATTCCAATCTGTAGGAATGGGAAGCGCTCAAATTAAAACCTCCGTAATTAAATAAATTAAAGAATGGCGCTAGCTCGAAATATTTGTGGGAAGAGCCGGTAAGAGAATCGGAAGAATTAAATTCCTCTTTGTTTTCGTAGAGATAGTTTAATCCCGGTGTGATTTTCCAAAGTGAAAAACTCACAGATCCGTTTTGACGCATCCATTTACTCCGAATAGCGGCGGTATTCTTCGAAACAAAATCTACGTTGAATTTTGTGTTTAATCCGGAGAAATTTTCAACGTTAACATTCCCTACCAATCTGTCCGAGCGGAATAAATCTCCCTTGGCAAGATGTCCGTATTTTGCAGAAAGGGAGATGTTTTGCAAGGGAGCGAAATTAATTTCGGCTTCTCTTAAAACTTCTTTCTTTTTGTAAGAATTTTCCACATTGTAATTTCTATTAAATTCAACTTCGTTTAATCTGTCAAATGCGGAATAGCGTGCACCGATGAATCTGTCCCGCAAAGAAAAAGAAATTTTACCTAAATTCGATTTGCTTATTTTTAACGCAACGGGTAAAAGTTTTAACGAAATATTTCGTGCATAATCGGAATTGTCGTTATCGTCTAAATCGGAAAATTCATTTTTATCATTGATGCTACCGGCTAACTCAAAATTTAAAAACAAGTTTTTTGTCGGTGCGTAATTCAAAACGACGTTGCCTCCTTTTTTCGATTCCGGCAAAGGTAAGAACACTAAGGGTAAATAGTCCCCTTCACCGATTCCGACGAACTTAAAATTACCGATGCTTTCTTTTACGTAATCCCCCCTCCCGTTCCCCACGTAACTGAAAACCGCATTGTAAAGGGAGGTCGAAGCTCCGGGCGCGTAGTAATAATAGGAGAAAGGCTTACCGTTGATTGTAGTGTCAACCTTTGTGTAAGCACCTTTAATCACACCGTTCGAATCGGGTTTCGCAAGAGAGATTCCCGAATAAACGGCTTTGTTCGGATTGTCGCCTGCTTCTGCTAATATTTTCTTATCCTTGTCATTCAAGATTAAATCAATGGGATTTTTCTCATCGTCCCCTTCACTGAAAAAATTAATTTTTACCCCAAGTTTATCTTTAAATAATTTTGTAGAAGCATTTGCGCCCAAGAAAGTCCGCTTGTACTTTCTGGCAGTGTATTCGAAATCCACGTAAATCCTCGAAGCGGAAGTAATTAACCTTTTCGGTGTAAATGTTATTTCAGCGTTCGAATATTCAATTGTGTAATCGTTGTTCTCACCCCGTTTCATTAAAATTCCGTCCAGGTAAACTTTCTCGCTGCCGGCAATCACGACAATGTCTCTCTCGTTGTTTTTACCGAATAAACGGTAAGGACCTTGGACACCGTCGATTCCGTTTAGTTTCAATGAGTTAAACTTTCCCCTCGAAGTTGCGTAAGCGAAGGTAAATTTTTTATTCCCCCAATGAAATTTTCCCATTAGCCCTTGAAGTTTTCTGCTCAGTCTTCCGAATTCACCGATGTGCTGATTAATTTCGTAATCTCCGAAAATCCCTGTTACCAAAGGGTGCTTTATTTGAATAAATACCTTGTCTAATTCTTCCAATCTCTCCGAATTCCCTTCCGGTTGAATCGGGGTGTTTTCATCGGTCAATGCGGCCACAAGATCAATATCCTTAGAAAGTTTGCCCGCCAATTGTAAACGCAAGCCGCTATTGAGTGTGAAATCTTTGTTCGTACCTACCGTAAAACCGCGCAAAATCGTTCCGCTTTTTTTCATCCCTCTGCCGAATATTTCCGAATTTGAGAGCGACCTTTCCAATGACTTTGATTTGCGTAGCATCCCTTTCCTGTTCGGCTCGGTTACTCTAACGAGCTTTTTGTACGCGTAAGATTTCTTTAACGAAATGTTAATTGCTTTGTAAACGGCAATAATAGTATCAAGGAGTGAGTAACGGACGGAGTCTGAAATCGATAAACAATTTTCTTTTTTGTCAAATTTAAATTGATTCGGATTTAACTTCTTTTTATTTAAAAATATTTTTAAAGAATGAGGTAAAACCGCGTCGGAACTTAAACAGTATTTATTCTCAAGCGTCACTTTGAATGTGTCTCTTTTTACAATTTCCACAAATCTCGATTGCGGAAATATTTCCACACCGGAAATAAAAACAAAGAAAAATATTTTTATTAGAAATTTAATCTTTACACTCAAATTAAATGCCGGGTATTTTATGCCAAATCCGTTTCTCTAAATTATCAATTAACCGCAAGAAAATAAAGGCAAATCCAAATACTCAAATGTTGGAATGCTAAACTGGGAAGCTTGTAGGGGACTGATTCATATCGCGGCAAGCCGCAATTATGAATGATGAACCTGCCTGCCCTGCCTACCGGCAGGCAGGCGGTAGGCAAGTTTTGAATTATGAATTAAAAACTTTAC
>WFQV01000278.1 GCA_015486905.1 Melioribacteraceae bacterium
AAATAATCCTGGGCGAAAAACTTGCCGATAGGTTAATGATTAAAATCGGAGATAAAGTTACGATTTTTACGCTTCACGGCGACAAACCGCCATCGTTCGAAAATCCGCCTACGATTGAAAATTTTACGGTGAGGGGAATTTACCGCAGCGGAATGGCTGAATACGACGACCTGAAAGCCTACACAACATTGAATACGCTTCAAAATATTACGGGACTTAAAGAATTTATTTCGGGCTATTATTTAAAGTTAACCGATATTAAAAATATTCCGTACGTTCGGGATACGCTCCAGGAATGGTTCGGTTACCCTTATTACGTTCGGAGTCTTTACAAAACTCACCAAAATATTTTCACTTGGTTAGACCTCCAGAAAAAGCCGGTGCCGTTGATTTTGGGATTGATTGTATTGGTTGCTGTTTTTAACATTATCGGCACGCTGTTAATGAATATTCTTCAAAAAGTCGAGGCAATCGGTGTACTAAGGACTTTGGGAGCAGACAAGAAAACCATTAGAAATATTTTTATTGCACAGGGATTAACTTACTCCGTAATAGGAATAATTTTGGGGAATATTTTTGCCTTCATTGTAAGTTACATTCAAATCGAATTTAACGTTGTAAGTCTCCCCTCTTCAATCTATTTTATTTCAAGCGTACCAATATTATTCGATTGGAAAATTTACTTAATTGTTTCGCTTGTGACTTTAATAGTTGCCCTATTTGCTGCATTAATCCCGAGCAGTGTTGCGGCTAAATTGGAACCTGTAAAAGCCCTGAGGTTTGAATGACAGAGTTTTTTATTGCGAAAAGATATTTACACAGCAAGCACAAGCTAAACTTTATTTCAATCATCAGCTGGTTTTCCGTGTTGGGTATTACGATAGGCGTTGCCGCTTTGGTGATTGTACTATCGGTCTTTAACGGTTTCGGCTCTTTGGTTAAGGAAATTCTAATCAACTTTGACCCGCACGTTAGAATTACTTTCACTTCCGAAAACGCTTTGAACGAGAAAGCAAAAATCGAAACATTTTTAAACAATGAGAAAGAGGTTCAAACTTTCGCACCGTTCGTCGAAGGAAGAGTAATAATATTTAAGAAAAAACATTTCGAAATAATTACTTTGAAAGGTCTGTCGGAAAAATTTTCAAATGCGGATTGGGGACTTTCCACACGAATTATTGCCGGTACAGCGGATTTGAAAGAGAGAGACAAAATTCCTTCGATTGTCTTAGGGCTACCGATTGCTTTGAAACTTTCCGTCCGTGTGGGAGATACCGTTTCGGTAATTTCAGCCGATAAAATTCAGCGGAGTGCATTTTCTTATTCATTACCAACGTTTCAAACGTTCCGCGTGTCCGGTATATTCGACATTAACAATAAGAAATATGCCGAGGGCTACGCTTACACACTTTTGCAAAGCGCTCAGAAAACGTTAGGGCTGGTAAGTACATTTAACGGCTACGAAATACGCCTGAAGAATATTTCAAAATCGAATTCGGTTAAAAGCAAAATAATCAAAGCATTCGGAAGTACTTCGCTGAAAGTTGACACTTGGTACGATATGCACAAAAATCTTTACAACGTAATGTTGATTGAGCGCTGGACGGCTTATTTAATTCTTTCATTAATCATTGCGGTTGCTACGTTCAACATTCTTTCTTCGTTAACAATGTCGGTTTTGGAAAAACAAAAAGACATTGCAATATTACGCTCAATGGGACTGGGGGAAAACGGGATTAAAAAGATTTTTATGTACCAAGGAATTTTAATCGGCTTCCTTGGAACAATCGCCGGAACACTATTGGGATTAGCTGTCTGCTACATCCAAATTCATTTTAACATTTACCCCTTAGACCCGACCAAATACATTATTGATTCTCTGCCGGTTCAAATCCGTTGGACTGACGTTGTGGTTATTTCACTAATGTCCTTTGTTTTAACATGGTTGGCTTCCCTTTACCCGGCAAGAAAATCTTTGAAAATAAATATTATTCAAGCAATTAAATGGGAATAAAATTGAACGGTAAAATTATTTCTGCAAGGAATATTCACAAAAGTTATTTTAAGAAAGACAGCCAAAACATTGAGGTGCTTAAGGGGATAAACATTGACATCGACTTGGGTTTAATCACTCTTATTTTAGGGGCTTCCGGAGCCGGCAAGAGTACTTTGCTGCATATTTTAAGCGGTCTCGACAAACCCGATAAAGGCAAGATTCTAATTGACGGAGTAAATCTTACCTCGTTAAACGATGAAAAAATCTCCGAGCTTAGAAATAAAAAAATCGGTTTTATTTTTCAGTTTCACCATTTACTACCTGAATTTACCGCCTTGGAAAATGTCTCAATTCCCCAAATGATTGGAGGGAAAAATTTAATATCGGCTAACAAAAAAAGTAAGGAGCTTTTGGAATTGGTCGGCTTGGGTAATAGAATTCACCACAAGCCTGCGGAGCTTTCAGGGGGCGAGCAGCAGAGAGTTGCGGTTGCAAGAGCATTGGCTAACAATCCCAAGATTCTTTTTGCTGACGAACCGACCGGAAACCTTGACTCTAAAAACGGTGAAGTTATTTCGGAGTTATTCAAAAAAATAAACAAAGAACTTGGCTTAACAATTTTAATGGTTACTCACAACAAGGATTTAATTCGCTTGAGCGACCGCACACTTTATATGCGTGACGGCTTACTCCACGAGGAAGAAAAATAGTAAATCAGAGAACAAAGAACAGAAAATTATGAATGAAAAGCCTGAATAAGGATTATT
>WFQV01000279.1 GCA_015486905.1 Melioribacteraceae bacterium
CATGTAAACATCGAGGCAAATAATGGTTGATGATTACAATGAAATTTTTCATTCCGACAGATTTTTTGACCCCTCGGAAGAAATTAAAAGCATTGCGAGAGAAATTTACAACGTGATTAAAGATTTACCAATTGTTTCACCTCACGGGCATGTTGACCCCAAAATATTAGCTTACAACGAGCCGTTTCCGGACCCTACCGAATTATTTTTAATTCCCGACCACTACATTTTTAGAATGCTTTACTCGCAAGGCATTAAGCTTGAAGAGTTGGGCATACCCACTATTGACGGAACCGAAGTAGAAACAGACCATCGAAAAATTTGGAAAAAATTTGCTGAAAATTTTTATTTGTTTTTGGGTACGCCAACGGGCGCTTGGCTAACGCACGAGCTTTTTACTGTCTTTGACATTAGAGAAAGGTTGAACGCCGATAATGCGGAAGCAATTTATGATGCAATAGAAAAACGCTTACGCGAGCCTGACTTTTTACCACGCAAATTGTTTGCTAAATTTAATATCGAAGTTCTTTCCACAACCGACTCGGCAAGTGACGAGCTTAAATATCACCGCATAATAAAGGAGTCCGGTTGGAAGGGTAAAGTAATTCCTACATTTCGACCGGATGCTGTTGTTAGCATCGACAAACCGAATTGGAAATCCGAAATTGACAAGCTCTCGGAAAGCGTAGGGGAGACAATCGATTCCTTTCCAAAATTCATAAAAGCATTGGAAGAGAGAAGAGCATATTTTAAAAGTATGGGTGCCGTTGCAACCGATCACGGCGTACGCTCGGCATACACGCATAGTTTAAGTAATACCGAAGCGGAAACAATTTTTGAGAGAGCGTTAAAAGGCAAAGCAACCGAATCGGATGCTAAACTCTTTACCGCTCATATGTTAATGGAATTTGCACGAATGAGTACCGAGGACGGTTTAACAATGCAAATACATGCGGGTGCTTATAGAAATCACAACGAATTTATTTACAAAAGATTTGGCGCCGATAAAGGTGCGGACATTCCGGAGCAAACGGAATTCACAAATAATTTGAAAGAGTTGCTCAATGAATACGGTAACAATAGAAACTTAACAATTATTGTTTTTACATTGGACGAAACCACCTATTCGCGCGAACTTGCACCGCTGGCGGGGCATTACCCCGCACTGAAACTGGGTCCTGCATGGTGGTTCCACGACAGCATCGAGGGAATAACTCGCTACCGTGAGCGTGTTACGGAGACCGCCGGTTTTTTTAATACCGTAGGTTTTAACGATGATACGCGCGCATTTCTCTCAATTCCCGCACGGCACGACCTATCTCGTCGCTTGGATGCAAACTTCCTTGCAAAATTAGTAACGCGAAGACAGATTACTTTAGATGAGGCTAAGTTTATTGCCTTGCAATTAACTTACGATTTGGTTAAAAAAGCTTACGGACTTTAATTATGGATTTAATTGAAAAGGTTGAAAAGATTTCTCATGAAGCAAACGAGTACAAAACAAATTTTCAAATAGGAACGGAAGACTATTCACTTTACACAAAATCGTTCGGAAAAATTGGCGAATGTTATTCTGCTATTGTGAAACACGGTAAAGAAAAATATCTTTTGGCGATGACCGACTCACCTGATGATTTGTTTGAATCGTTTAGCGGTAAAGAATATTCTGACGGAAATGTAAAATTTAAATTTGTTGAGTTGAGTTACAAAAATGTGGTCAGCATTTTGAAAGCCGAACGTGCTTTGAGTCCCGTTCCCATTGGCGTTTGTAATTCTTTTGGCTTCGGAGACCGTCTGGGAATTGCTAATCCCGGACACTTGCAGGCATTAAAAACAAGTAGTTTTAAACCGATTTTAGCTCAGCAGTCAATAAGAGAGCTCACACGCACGGAGCGGAAACCCGAGGATGTGATGAACGCAGCGGTTTGGTCGATTTTGCAAGAAGGTTACAAGGGTAGCTGGGGAGCAGATGCAGACCACCTCAAAACTACGGCGGATATTGACTTGATGATGAATGCCGGCTACACGATGTACACCTTTGACCCAAGCGACTTTGTTGTGAACGAAGCCGACATACTTAAAACAGACGAACTTGAAAAGTTGCTCGAGAAAATTAATTGGGAGGCATTAGAAACAAGCTTCGGGAATTTACTAAGCAATTACGCAGATAAAGAGTTTAAAATCTCGGATAAGTTTACAATCAAGCCGGATGCGGAGAATATTTTGCGGGCATCAATTAAATACGGGAATGCGCTCGCACATGTAAAAAGTCTTTTTAATCATATTAAAGAAAATTATTCCGAAAAGGAATGGGAA
>WFQV01000280.1 GCA_015486905.1 Melioribacteraceae bacterium
CTTCAGTTAAAGGAATATTAGCCGGTAAGCCCTCCACTATTGCTGTCAAACTTTTACCGTGGGATTCTCCGGCGGTTAAAAATCTAATCATTATTAAACCTTAACATTCATTTATTAAAGCAAAATTTTAGAAAACAAAAATAACAAAATTTCCGCACGTTTTTGAGAGACAAAAAAACGCTTTTTCATATCGCTTTGCACTAAGATTTAAAAATAGGTACAAGTTTAAAACTGGTGGCAAAAAATAAGAAAGAAGAAACAAGAAATAAGAAATAGTTAAACGCGAGACGCCCGCCTTCGTCTGCGCTTCGCTTGACTACGTCTTGACAAGCAAGAGGTAAGACGCAAGGAATTAAGCTTATTATTGTCAAATCGAGAACCTTGCATAAATGGATGATTGGATGAGTGGCTGCATGGTTTATTGTATTGTCCGCCTTTCCCCGCATTCGGCGGAACTAGGGTCTCAAAACATACCAAAAATCAGCCCTCCCTCCTGCCTGCCGGCAGAAAGGAGAAAGGCAGGTCGGGAAGGGAGGGAAAGGGTGGGTTATGAAAAGCCAAGCTAAATATTTTTTTTGCCACTAAATTTAAACTTGTACCTAAAAATAAAAAAGCCGGTCAAACGACCGGCTGCAGACTTGGTATTTATAATTTACCCAAGATAAGCTTTCAGACTTTTACTCCTTGAAGAATGACGCAAACGCATTAAAGCTTTTTCTTTAATCTGACGGACTCTTTCACGTGTAAGATTAAGAATCTCGCCAATTTCCTCAAGTGTAGCTGAATATTCGGAGTTAATTCCGAAATAAAGACGAATTACTTCCGCTTCACGGTCAGTGAGCGTTGAAAGAGCTCTCTCGATTTCCTTTTTAAGTGAATCGCTCATTAAATTTGAATCCGGGTCCGGTTGTTCGTTATTCGAAAGTACATCGAGCAGCGAGCTTTTGTCGTTATCCGACTGTGCAAAGGGGGCATCAACGGAAACATGTCTTCCTGCATGCTGAAGCGCATAGGCAACCTCATCTTCCGTCATTTCCAATTCATTTGCAATTTCTGCATTTGTCGGTTTACGTTCAAGTTCCTGCTCCAAATGGCTGGCAACTTTACTAATCTTAGTAATGGCGCCCACACGATTAAGAGGAAGACGCACCATCCTCGATTGGTCTGCAATTGCTTGCATAATCGATTGCTTAATCCACCAGACTGCGTAAGAAATAAATTTAAATCCTCTCGTCTCGTCGAATTTCTTTGCCGCTTTAATAAGTCCGATATTACCTTCGTTAATTAAATCTCCGAGAGAAAGTCCCTTGTTCTGAAATTGTTTGGCAACGCTGACAACAAAGCGTAAATTTGCTTTAACCATTTTGTCAAGAGCGTCTTGGTCACCTTTTTTAATACGGGAAGCCAGCTCAATTTCTTCTTGGGGAGTAATTAAATCAACCTTTCCGATTTCCTGTAAATACCTGTCTAAGCTTTGACTCTCACGGTTAGTGTATTGTTTGGTAATTTTCAATCCCTTTACTCCTCAGATGTTTTACATTAAAAATCTTTTTTAGCTTTAGTTAGATTCGTTTTTGCTAAAAAAGTTTCCAAAATAACTTAATAATTTACTAAAATAATAAGAATAAAACCGAATTTTTTTTTTCTGAGTTTGATTTGTGGGTACAGGTTTAAAATCTGTGGTAAAAAAATAAAAATTAGAAAGAAGAAACAATAAATCCGTCTTCGCACTCGCTGCGCTTGCCTGTTCCGCATTTGCGAGAGCTTCGTGGCGACAGGTTGCATGAATAGTATCCTCAATCAAATCTTCGTTTTTTTTGTCAAAATATTTTAAACTTTTCGTAATAATTAAAATTTGGAAATTGGTTGCCGGCTTTACCGCGATAAGAATGGTTGGATGATTGGATGGTTGGATGATTGGATTGTTTGTCTTCTCCAACATTTGTGGACTTAGTGATTACAAAACTTTCGCGTTAACCCACGGATTCATCCGTGGGGAGAAAGACAACAAATCTCATACAACCAAAACCAGTTCACTGGTTTTTCCACCCTGTAAAAGTATTCTACCTTAAAATATGTAAACATGTCACGGATTTTTCCCTTTATTCTCCCTTCCAACAGCTGAAGCTGTTGGTTAATGGAATAATTTTGTTGGAGCGTGGCAACCTTCATACTCAACCAGCTCTCTAAAAGAATTGTAATCTTCACTTCGAAACCTTCGGCATCATTTTTATTTTTCGTTATTGTTTTCTAAAAACATTCAGCACTTTTGAAGATGTTCATTTTTCAAACCTATTCACCCTTCCCCCGCATTCTGGGGGTCGAGGTTCTCAAAACACACCAAGAATCAGCCCTCCATTCTGCCTGCCCTGCCTACCGCCTGCCTGCCGGCAGGCAGGGCAGGCAGGTCGGGAAGGGAGGGAAAGGGTGGGTTGGGAAAAAATAAGAAAAGCGAGCAATGCGGTAAAATGCTTAAAAACAATATTACACAGATTTACTACTTCACCACATTTTGAGGAATTTTTTTCAATGACTGAACAGTGCTTTTAGGACAACCCCGAAAAAATCAAATATTTCTTAGCCCCAGCGGAATTTACCCCGCCTTGGCAGAGGAGATTTCATTAACCACGGGTTTCAACACGTATGTGTAACGAATAAAAACAGCAATAAAAGTTTTGGCAAGTCTTTTGCTTGTACCGCCAACGGCGGGGAAAATCGAGACAAAACGTTCAAAAGAGAAAGACAATATAAAAATTTTTTTACCATTAAATTTAAACTTGTACCTTTTTTCAACCGGATAGAATAAAAAAAGCCGGCTAAAAAGAGCCGGCTATTTACTATGGAGTAATTTATTAAAGTTTATTCTGCTACTTTTTCCGCAAAAAGAACTTTTTCAACTATTTCTTTCAATGTTTCTTTGGGATAAGCACCGATAGCCATCTGTGGTTTATCGTTAAGCGGAATAAATAAAAGCGATGGAATACTTCTTATTCCGAATGCTGCTGCTAATTCTTGCTCCTCTTCGGTATTTATTTTGTAAACCTGAAGTTTACCGTCATATTCCTTGTCCAGCTCTTCTAAAACAGGAGCGACCATTTTGCACGGCTGGCACCATTCCGCCCAGAAATCAATAATAGCCGGTTTATCGCCCTGATATTCCCATTCCTGTTTGTGTTCGTAATCGAAAACTTTTTCCAAAAAAGTTTGTTTGGTTAAATGCTCAGTCATTTTTCCTTCTCATAATTAGTTATTAATTATTAACACACCGTATGATGTTTCCTTTAAAAAAAAGTTTCAAGTCACTCCGATTTTTTTTAAAAACATTTAAGATAATTTAAAATCGCTCACCTTTACGGGACTCCTAAAAACTGCAATCCGTGAATTATAAGAAAGGCTAAAATATAAGCCACGGATGAATAGGTAGTTAACTGTAATAAAGGAATACGCCAACTACCGGTTTCCTTGCGTGAAACGGCTATTGTAGAAATACACTGTAAAGCAAAAATAAAGAAAACAATCAAACCGATTATTTTAGAAGGTGTAAAAAGTTTCTCATTCGTTCCGTTAATTTTAGCTTTCCGCATTGCAGTAATAATTGAATGTTGTAAGCGTTTTTCCTTCTCGGTTACTTTGAATATTAGAGCCATTGAACTTACAAAAACTTCGCGCGCAGCAAAAGTTGTAATCAAAGAAACACCCACTCGCCAATCAAGCTCCAAAGGTTTCATTAACGGTTCAATAATCTTTCCCAAATCAGCCGCGTAAGAGCCTTCCAACCGTTCCGAAACGACGAGCTGCGAATATTCTTTTTTTGACAATTCGTCTTTTGGTACATCGGGGTGAATATTAGGGAAATAGGTTAAAAACCAGAGGATAATCGAAAAAGTCAAAATAATCGGACCGGCTTTATTGATGTATTCCTTGGTACTTAAATAAGTATTGTGCATAACTACGGAAAATTTAGGCATTTTGTAGGAAGGGAGTTCAATAATGAAAGAAGAATTATCTTCGGCACGAATAATTTTCTTATTCAATTTATTCAGGATTGAAGCTACGGTGAGTGAAATGACAATGCTGAAGATGTAAATAGCTGCCAATCCCAGACCTGCAATCCAAAGTTTGTCTTTCGGAGTAAGGAATGATAATAAGAGAACATAAACCGGCAGTCGTGCCGAGCAGCTGATTAAGGGAATAATGAAAATTGTAATCATTCTCTCGCGGCGGTTGGCAATTGTACGGGCAGCCATCATTGCAGGAACGGCACAAGCGAAGCCCGACAGCATTGGGACAAACGAACGCCCGTTCAATCCTATTCTGCTTAAGGGTTTATCTATTAGCATAGCGCTGCGAGCAAGGTAACCCGTATCTTCCAAAAAACCTAAAATTAGGAACAAAATCATTATTTGAGGAACAAATATAGCCACGGCTCCGGTACCGTTTATTATTCCGTCGGCAATTAAATCGGTAACCCAAGAATGTCCCCAAATATTTATTACCAAATTATTTAAAGCTGCAAAACCGAGGTCAACCAAATCCATTAAAGGTACTGCCGCCCAGAAAATAGAAGTAAATGTAAGAGCCATTACCAAAAAGAAAATAATCAATCCCCAAATTGGATGTAAAAGTAATTTGTCAATTTTTAAGGTTTTTTGTGTGGGAAGAATCTTTGCCTCATCGGTAATTTGAGGTTGAATTACCTTTAACTTTGCGTCAGCTTTTTCTAACTTTTCACGATTAATTTCTTGGATAGGAATTAAAACTTTATTTTCAATTTCTTCGATATTTCCGTAAGCTTCAATTAAATGTTCAATGTCCCTCCAAATTTCAACATTCTTTTTATCTGGAATTTGTTTAGGGGATTTTAACTTTTTACGAATTACTGAAATCAAATTGTCAACACCCTTGCCTATCCTGGCATCAATATTAACGGAGTCGATTCCGGAAAGTTCCGTGAGCGCTTTATCGTCAATCATCAAGCCTTTTTCAGCTAAAACGTCACCCATTGTAAGTGCGGCTATTACCTTGAAATCTGCAGAATGCAATTCTTTTAGCAGTAACAAATGCCTTGAGAGTTGGCTGCTATCGAGAGTAACGATTACAATATCCGGCTCACCGTATTTGGGATGATTAAAAATTGAATTTACGGTAACTTCTTCGTCCGGAGAATTCGGGATTAAGCTTACAATACCGGGTGAATCGAGGAGCAGCCCGTTACATTTAAATCTTGCATTTATTTCACTTACGTGATATTCAATCGTCGAACCGGGATAGTTTACGGTCTTGAGATTTTTCCCACTCAAATAGTTAAAAAGTGTAGTCTTACCTGCATTCGGCGGACCAACAAGAGCGATGACCGGTTGAGGATTCATTTCTTCTTTCATGCTATAATTATCGACTCAGCCTCTTTTTTCCTCATGGCAATAATTGTCCCCCTTATTGCAAATGCTAACGGGTCGTCAAAAAAAGATTTGGTCAAAAGTTCAATTTCTTGCCCGGGAGTAAAACCATATTCAAGTATTCTTCGCGCAGATGGATTTTTAGTATCTATCTTAATTATCTTTGCTTTCTCACCGTTACTTAAATTAGCCGCTGTACGCATAAAATCACTCACTATTTTAGCTTGCATATTATTTAGATTTAATCTATATAAAATAATTAAAAGAAATCATATTTTCAAAGTTACAAAAATAAATGTTTGGGAAGCCAAACTTGATTCTTTACAGTTAATTTTGTAATATTTGAAAGTACAAAGGAGACTATTAAGAATGTACAAATTCCAACGTGAATAATTTTATTGTTTCAGTTAAAAGGGAGATTAAAAGTGAAGATTAAAATATACCTCGAACAAAGTAGCGAAGGAGGATATACGGTTTTTGTCCCGGCATTGCCTGGTTGTATTTCTGAGGGCGATACAAAGGAAGAAGCAATAGAAAACATTAAGGAAGCAATTGCTCTTTACCTGGAACCTGTGGATGACGATATTCTGCCTATTCCCGACGGGGAAGAAATGGAATTGGCATTATGACCAAAGTACCGAGCCTAAACTATGATAAGGTAATAAAAGCGTTGAAATGCGATGGTTGGGTAATAGTCCGTCAACGTGGTTCGCACATTCGATTACAAAAGCATATCGAAAATGAAACGCTTAAAATAATAGTCCCCGCACATAAACCGATTAACGTTCAACTTTGGCTCACATTTTAAAACAAGCTCGAATAACATTAGATGATTTTCTTAAAAAATTATAATTAAGAAAATCTCACCGTTTAACTTGAGCGGAAACATTCAATGCGCGATTCCCTTCAGCAATTTTTCCGCTTTTTCCTTTTCAGCAATGGTTTCAAACGAAAGTCTGAAAGTTCCGCCTGTCCCTTCGCGAATTTTCAGCAGTTCAATATCTTTAATGTTGATATCGTTTTTAAAAAGGACGGATGAAATTTTATTTA
>WFQV01000281.1 GCA_015486905.1 Melioribacteraceae bacterium
CTTGCGCGCCTTGCGAACGCTCCGTTCGTTAAAGTCGAAGCTTCCAAGTTTACCGAAGTCGGCTACGTTGGCAGGGACGTTGAATCGATGATTCGTGACTTGACCGACCTTGCGGTAAATATGGTAAAAGCCGAACAGACGGAAAGAGTACACGAAAAAGCTGAAAAGATGGCGGAAGAGAAAATTCTCGACACTTTGATTCCTCCGATACCTTCGGGCAATGTGGGATTTGAAGAGGAAGGAGAAGATAATTTCCGTAACGAAAAAACCCGCGAGTGGATGCGTGAAAAATTACGAAAGGGCGAATTGGACGAGAAGATGATTGAGTTCGACATTACCGCGCCTGCTGTGGGAATGCATGTACTAGGTCCGGTCGGAATGGACGATATGGGCATTAACATTCAGGAAATTATTAGCGGAATGATGCCAAAGAAAAAGAAAAAGAGAAAAACCACAATTAAAGAAGCACGTAAAATTCTTGCCCAGGAAGAAGCACAAAAGTTAATTGACATGGAAGCAGTTCAAAGCGATGCAATTAAACGTGTGCAGGAATCCGGCATTGTTTTTATTGACGAGATTGACAAAGTTGCAGGCAGCAGCGGTAAGGGGCAGGGACCTGACGTCTCCCGCGAAGGAGTGCAAAGGGATATGTTACCCATTGTTGAAGGCACAACGGTTAATACCAAATACGGTCCCGTTAAAACCGACCACGTTCTTTTTATTGCCGCCGGTGCTTTCCACGTTTCGAAACCATCAGATTTAATTCCGGAACTTCAAGGGCGTTTCCCAATACGTGTGGAGCTTAACAGTTTGACCGAGGAAGACTTCGTTAAAATTTTGACAATCCCCGAGAATGCTTTGCTTAAGCAATATTCCGCTCTGCTTGAAACCGAAGGTGTTAAGATTGATTTTCAAGAAGATGCTATTAAGGAGATAGCCTCTGTTGCCGCTTACGTTAACGAAGAGGTGGAAAATATCGGGGCAAGGAGATTACACACAATTTTAACTTCGTTGCTCGAAGATATTCTCTTCGACGTGCCGGATAAAATGAAAGTTAAGAAATTTAATATAACCGGTAAGATGGTCAACGAGAAATTGGACAAGATTGTTAAAAACAGAGATTTGAGTAAATACATCCTCTAATGGAAAAGATTAACGCTTCCGGCAAAATAGTGTTTGGAATATTCTCACTTTTAATGATTATCCCTTTCGTTTCCGATGCACAGTCATTATTGAATCTGGACGTAGCTAAAAATCAAGTAAAAAATTATTATGAAAGCGGGCAGTACAATCGTCATATAGATTCAATTCTAAAGAAGGCTGAAGTAGAAATTGAATCGGTGGAATTACCGAGCAATCCGGTAGTAATTTTTGATGTTGACGACACTGCTCTTTCAAGTTACGATTACACTAAAAGTCTTGGTTTCGGATTTACTTGGAGGAGTTGGATTAAGTGGATGAAAGGGAAAAAATCTAAGGCGATTAAACCGGTTGAAAATTTTTACTACTTTTTGAAAAAGAGAAAGATAAGGATAATCTTTTTAACCGGGAGAGATTCTTCCCTAAGCGAAGCAACGAGAGAAAATTTAATTGAGCAAGGTTACTTAAGTTTTGATTCTTTAATTTGTAGAGGTCAAGCCTACAAAGGCGAACCGGCATCGAAATTTAAAGAGGAAATTAGAACGAAACTTGTAAAAAAAGGCTTTGGTATTCTCGCCTCTATCGGCGACCAGAAAAGCGACTTGCAGGGGGCAGACACAGGAATTAAAATAAAGCTGCCGAATTTTCTTTACATTATTAAGTAAGGGGTAAGTTAGCCTAAAATTGTTTTAAGAAAAAGGAAATCACCAACCACAATATTTAATTAAAGTTGTTCCCTAAAGGATTTCTCTGAAAAAAATAGGTCAATTATTCTGCTGTTTTATTATATTAGCAAAAAAAATGATTTAAATAAGTCATTTAAGAGGTAATTATGGAAAAGCTAACGATAAATGAAAAGACATTAAATAAATATTTTGGAGTATTAGAAAACTTGGATATTAATTCCAAAAAGAATCTTATAATTAGGTTAACCAAATCAATTAATAAAAATCCAAAACAGTTGCGTAACCTAAAAAATATATTTGGTGCTTGGCACGGGAGTGAAGATGCCGAAGATATTATTAATGAGATTAAAGATTCACGACACAACAATAGAAAAATTGAAGAATTTTGATGGAATATTTATTAGATACAAATATTTGCATCTATTTATTTAAGGGCAAATTTAACCTCGATAAGAAACTAATTGAAGTAGGACTTTCTAATTGTGCAATCTCAGAAATAACTTATGCCGAATTGATTTATGGTGCCGAAAAAAGTAAAAAAAGAGAAGCAAATTTAGATTTAGTTGAAAACTTTACCTCTCAGATAATAATATTGCCGATTTTTAATGGAATAAAAATATTTGCTAAAGAAAAAGCAAGACTGCGTAAAGAAGGGAAAATAATTAGTGATTTTGACCTCTTAATCGGTGCAACCGCTATAGCTAATAAAATGATAATGGTTACAAATAACGTATCTGAATTTAGCAGAATGAGAAATATCAATATTGAAAATTGGGCTGAATAGTGAATATAAATAAATCGGAGATTTTATTTAACGCTTATATTAAGTAGCTATCCCAAACCTGTACGATAGCATCGTATAAAATATGAACATATTATACGATACAATCGTATGATTTTCTTGCATATTATACGACCGTATCGTATATTTGCCGTATGAAAGATTTAATTTCCATTGTAATCCGTACGGAGAAATGTTCTCTTTGACAATGATAACTAAAACTTGTAGCAAATTTTTAACGAGATTATTATGCACTAGTTAAAGAAAACTAATTCTAAAGAAATAAAAGATATTTTGTACAAAAACTGTGTTTCCTAATAAAGAAACACATATCTTTATTGTGAATTGAATTTTATTGTAAATGGAAAATAGATTTGACGTTGATTTTTTGAAGGATGTTATTGACTTCCTTGAAAGTATTGAAGAAAAAGCACGTGACAAAATCATTTTCAACATTCATAAAGCCCGGAAATCAAACGACCCGAAATTGTTTAAAAAATTAACGGCTGAAATATGGGAATTCAGGACACAATACAACAAAAAACAATACAGGTTATTTGCATTCTGGGACAAAACAAAAAGAACAAAGACAGTGGTAATAGCAACTCACGGAATAATTAAAAAGACACAGAAAACTCCGACAAAAGAAATATTGAAAGCAAAGGAATTAATGAGAATCTATTTTGAAAAACAATAAAAAGTAAATAACCATGAAAACGTATTCATTAGACGAAGTAACTGACAAATATATTGGGAAAAAAGGGACACCAAAAAGAGACAGGTTTGAACAGGAACTCAAACTGGAACTTCTTGGCGAAGCAATAAAGCAAGCCAGAAAAGAAAAGAACCTGACCCAGGAAGAGCTGGGAAAACTTGTGGGTGTTAAAAAAGCACAGATTTCCAAAATTGAAAACAATGTGACAAACGCAAGGTTTGAAACAATTTTAAAAGTCTTTCGAGCGTTAAACGTGAAAGTAAAATTTAAAATTGAGCCCTTGCATGAAAATATAGAATTGGTTTAATGAAAAAACGGAATAGAGATTGACTTTTACACTGAAGATAAAATCTTAATTGAATCAAAATTTTACTCTGAGTTAAATAAAAACCAAGCCAAGCTGTTTAACGAATATCCAGCTAAGAAAAGAGTAATTATTGATTCTGTTGAAAACTTAGATATATTAAAAGATTTGTAGATCAGACAATAGTGTGTAGTAAATCTGTTAAAACAAAAATTGCAAACCATGCTCAATTAAATACCTGCTCGCCGAATTTGCATTCAAGACATTTATTTTTCGAGCAGTAACTTCTGAAAAGCTCAATCATTCCTTGAGAATAAATAGATTTTCTAAGCAATGGTTCAACGTCCAGATTTTCCGCTACCTCGCGTGTAATCTTGTTGTCCGAGTTTTGACTGTATATTTGAAATATTTTCATTACTTTTTTACCGGCATCTTTTTTACCGAACATATTGAAATAAACCGAGAGGAATGGGAGAACAACGTTTATTATCATTTCGTCCGCGCGTGAAAGTCCGACAAAATATTTAATCTCTCTATTTGCAGCGTTGTCGAATATGTAATGTTTTTTCCAATAACCACTGGACTTAATGATGAACAATGATTTCAGCGAATTCATTAAAACGGTGAAATTTCTAATCTCAATAACTTTTTTAATTAGTTTGGAAATAAAATCGTCAAAAATAATTTCACGCAAGAATCTTACTCCGCCTGCGATTCGTATTGTAGGAAAGTTTTGCGGTCTTAATTTAAAGAAATGCCAATCCGTTTCATCGTAAATTTCACCATCGTAAATCTTTTTAATTTTTTCCCAGTTTTCGTTCAATTTTAAAGTGTAGGTGCTGAAGTTTTCTTTCGGTAAGCCGTCAACGTTCGGGAGCAAACCTGCTATGCCGAAAAGTGCCGCCTCTGCGAGGTTTGTAAATTCTTCTTTGTCGTCCAAATGTTTTAGAAAGTCAATCCTTGCGGAGCGTGCCAATTTCAACATTATGCTTTTGTTCTTTGAGTAGCCCAGCGCTTCAAAAATGAATTCGTAAAATAGCTGTTCCCATAATTCCTTGTCTTTAAATTCATCCGCCGAGAAAGTTTTGTTGTTGAATTGTTCGGTAAGTTCGTAGCCTATCTTTGGCTCTTTGAGTTGTAGCTCGGAGATGAATTTTAATTCTTTCAAACGGTCAAAAATTCTTGTGCATTTCTTTTCAAACCGTTTAACGCCCAGTTCGGCTAAATATCTTTTCTTGAATCCAAACGGAATTTTTTCCGCAAGCTCAATACAGCGAAGTTTGTGAGAAAGTTCTTCCTTAGAGGCTTCTATCTTATTATTTATTTCTTTTATTTCTTCTTCATCCAAAAAGTCGGCTAAACAAATGGAAAGAATTTTCCTCCCTTCTTTGTTGTAAACGTAGTTTTGGTGGTATTTGTTTAGGAAACAGACGTGAAGAATTACCTTGTTGTATTTTCTGTCGATGTTGTGTCCGTGGTGTTTCCAATCGTTGTAGTCACGGTCTATTTCAACGTCGCCTACGTAAGTAAGTTCGTCGATTTTTACTCTTGCATTTTTGAAATCCGGACCGGAGCTGTCTTTGTTTAATTCGCCTGGGTCTATGATATCAACCTTCTGACCGGTCTTAGTTGTAAGAGGAGTCCCAAAGGATTTATTCTGCCAAACATTGTAAAGTTCAGCTTCATATAATTTTATTGCCCGAGTCATTACTCACCCGTGATTACTTTCTATCAGCCGGATAGAAGAACTTTAATGTAGCTAAATTGATTACGTTTCTAAAATAACTAATAAATATTTAAAATGCTAATAAAATTGAGGGCAAAATATTTGTACGTGAATTTTTTTTTAGCCTCATTTGGGTACAGGTTTACAATTGGTGGCAAAATATTTAATTGATTGAAAAGAATTGTAAAAAGCTCGGTAGAGGTTACATATCATTAACTCCGAGCTTCGACTCTGGGATGGTAAGAAAAAAACGAAATTGTTTTGGCGCGATTTTTGGCTCTCACTGTTTGGATATTGTCAAAAATCGTGACAAAACTCTGAGAGGAGTTAATCAGACATGTGTTTCTAATTTATTTTCTTGTGCCAA
>WFQV01000282.1 GCA_015486905.1 Melioribacteraceae bacterium
ATCCAAAAGTAGCGGTAATCATCCCTGTCGAAAATAAAAAGCATTCCGTGATTCTCTTTCATTTGCTCGCGGTACATCAATCCCTGCATTTGCTTTTCTTCCGTCTCCGCAATTTCAATGTCAATCTTTGTTAGAAACTCTCCCTTTTTGCTTGTGAACGTAAGTTCACCATTCTTTTTAAATTTGTAAATCGAAGAATAGTTCGTTTCTTTACTTAGCATTTCCGTACTGTTATTTTTGTTTGAGAAGACGAAATAAAGCACGGCTAACACGGCAGCGATTAAAACGATAAGTACGGCAGCACGTGTGTTTTTTGATTTACCTTTCGGAACTGATTTTTTTTTACTCATTATTTGTTTTACTTAAAATTGAAAAAAATATTTTGTTCACTTTGTTTTCCGGTACTCAGTAACAAGTCTCAACCTCAACCTCAACCTTGAATTTTCTCGGGTTAATTCATTTCAATTTCTTCAAGTGCGTAAGTGTTTTCGGTTTCAAAAACCCACACCCTTGCGCGGGTTAACGTTTTGTCGGTATTAAGTTCTTTTATTTTGTCGAGAAAGAAAAGGCAAATGTTTTCCGCAGTTGTTTGAAAGGGGACAACGTTCATTCGTGAACCGAGGGACGTAAGAGCGTCAATTAATTCTTTGTCTCCTTCGTAAACCATTACGGAATGATCTAACTTTTCAATTAAAGGTTCGAGCATTTTTTTTACGTCGTAATAATCCATTACCATTCCGTTGTCTTTTATTTCCCCTTCCAATTCCAAACGCATCTTGTAAGAATGACCATGCAGATTGCGGCATTTGCCTTTTTGGAACGGAAGACGGTGACCCATTTCCCAATTAAATTCTTTTGCTATTTTCATTATACTCCTCTCCTTTCGGGTTCCCAAATGTACTTGTGCATTTGTAACTGAAATCTGACGTTCAGTTTATCTTTTAGAAGCCATTCTACCAGCTTGACCGGTTCAAGTTTACCGAAGACAACCGAAAACAAAATGTTTTTCCGAGCCAGGTCAAAATTTTCAATTGTTTTCTTTGACCATTCGTAATCTTCTCTGTTCCCGATTACAAATTTAATTTCATCTTCGGGTTTAAGAAATTTAATGTTTTCGTAACGGTTCTTGCCGGACATTTTGCTTGAAGGTGTTTTAAAATCCATTACTATTTGAACCCTTCTGTCAACCTTTTCGATTGGCAAACTTCCGCTTGTTTCCAAAAGAGTTGTGTAGCCCAAATCGCAAAGTTTGGTCATCAAGTTAAGAGACTCTTTTTGTACCAAAGGCTCGCCGCCGGTTACTTCAACAAGGTTACAATCGTATTTCTCGACTTCGTCAATTATTTTTTCAATGCTCATCTCTTCGCCTTCGTAGAAAGCATATTCCGTATCGCAATACGAGCAACGCAAATTACAGTAAGTTAAGCGTACAAACACACAGCGCTCTCCCGAGTGAGCACCTTCGCCTTGAATTGAATGGAATATTTCGTTTACCTTTAGCATCGAAAAGTTTTTTGTTAAAAAATGTTTGCAAAATTAGTAATAATTTATCTGATTAAGAAAAAAGGAGAAGGCAAACAGATTTTTAATTCTTCTTTATTGAAGTTGGTAGTTCAAGATTTCTCATTCAAACAAAAAAATATTTACAGCGTTTTTCAAAGGGCTAAATAAAATTAAAATTTCTCAATTAACTCTTTTTTTTATCCTATGCCAAGCTATTACAGGCGAATAATGAATATTAGGTCTTAATAATGCAAGTGTATCTCCTACAAACTCCGTATCGAGTATTTTTCCCTCCACATTCGAAATGAATTCTTTTTCCGTTACCTTTAATCCTTCTGCTTGAAGATATTTCCTAAGTCCCTTTACAATTTTATATGAATTTGGCTCTGATTTTTCAAAGGCATAGTAAAGATCAAACAAATCTCTTCCCTTTTTCCTTTGATAAAGAGCGCGTAACTTTGTGCTTAGAAGTTCTTCGAGAGAGTATGTCGTTATTTTACATTCGCCTCCGAACCATTCATTGTTTAAAGAATAATTAATATTTTCAAATCCGAAGATCGAAAAATGTTCCCGGGCATTAATTTCTATTTTCAATTTTAATTTAACAACGGGCTCCATTTCGGATTCGAAATCAAAAATTAATTTTACGCTCTGTTTAGTGGCGATATATTTTGCTTTTCCTAGAAAAGATAATTTTTTACGCAACAATGTTAACACATCACCAATGGAACCGCTATTAATTTGCACCAAATCAATATCTTCAGAATATCTTACCTGCGGTTTTAAAAACAATTTGTGAAGAGCTGTCCCGCCTCTGAAAGCAAGCCGCTCTCTTAATTCATCGTTCGAAAAGATTTCTATTATGGCTCTTTCTATTATTAAATCTTGTTCTACCTGATAGTCATTGCTCCAAGGTGAATTTTTTTTCCATTGTGTAATATAAATTTTCGGAATCATTACTAAAAGTCTGTCTCTATTTTAGAATTTTCGATAACTTTCCATTTGGTGTCAACAGAGAATCCCGTTTTAGCAAAATTTGCTTTTAGCGGAACACGATACAACTTTTTATTTGAAAGGGACTTAATTATTTCAGTTGACAAGTCTTCACGTTTAACGACTTTTTCTAAAATATATCCCAATCGCTGAAGCACTGCGTTTGATTTGCAATTGCGAGCGGCATTCTTAAATCTATTTGGGTTCATATTATCCGACAATTCAAAGATGACAGTAGCTACTCTGTTCAGTCCGCCGACTCTATTTTGAAAATAGACTAAATCAATCGCCGTCTGCTCGGGAGTAGAAATTTTGAAATATCCGGTGGAGCTTTTTTTGTCTTCAATTTCGCAATTTCCCAAATTTGACTTAACTATAAAATTAATTTTAAGCCCTTCTATTTCAATAGAACGCATTGACGGTTTACTTATTATTACAAAATACTCTTGGGGCTGTTGGTGAGAAGCCCCTTGATAAAAAGCAGCTGATAATAAGCCCACGTAATATTTTCTTTTCAAATATTTGAACAAAGCGTCAATGAATAGTTCGGGCGGAAGGATTTTTTGACGTGAATATGTAGGGGGAACTATTACGTAAAACCCTCTTGTGATGTGTCGAATAATATTTTTCTTTCTTAGCCTTTTTAAGTTCATTTGTAGCGAGTTGAGAGTATAATTAGAAAATCTCTCTTTCAACTCATTTAGTGAAAAATACAACATTCCCTCACTTTGAATTTCAAGTAAATAATTTTCAACATATTTATATTTTCTTTTTTGTTTCATGTTCACAAATTAAAATGAGTTAATGTTTGCAAATATGGTTATTTTTCAACCATAAATGCAAATAAAAATTTAGGAAGTAATCATATTGCGGCAAGCCGCAATATAGTATTGTCGCTCAAATTTTTGTTTTTTATGTCACAAAATTTTTGCTGTAAAGTTTTTAATTCATAATTAATTTGTTGTCTCTTTGCATCTGTACCTTTGAACCATTCACTATTTACAATTCAAA
>WFQV01000283.1 GCA_015486905.1 Melioribacteraceae bacterium
AGAAAATCCACAGACCCGCCTGCCAGCGGGCAGGTTTGCACGGATTAAACACAGAAAGATTATTTTTGAATTGTAAATAGTGAATGGTTCAAAGGTACAGATGCAAAGAGACAACAAATTAATTATGAATTAAAAACTTTACAGCAAAAATATTTTGATATAAAAAACAAAAATTTGAGCGACAATACTATAGCGTGTAACACGCAATTTTGAATTAAATAATCTGCGAGTATCCATTTAATCCGTGTCATCCGCGTTCTATCAAATCTGCCTCCTATCAATCCTCAATTGCAAGAAGTAAGACGTAAGAAGTGTGATCAAGAATAGCTCTCGTTGTTAATTTTACTCGTTACGCATTAAACTTCACTCGTTACTAAGTGATTTGTCATTTGCCCCGCCGTTGGCGGGACGTCATTAATTGAGGTAGAAAAGTTTGGAGTGGTGAAGTTATTTTCTGAAGACCGGTAACTGAACGCTGAACGCTGGTAACTTACAACTTAATACTCGTCACTTAAGACTAAAATCTGATTGCTATCTCGTGTTAAAATGCTTCACCTATTCCCAAATGAAATTGGAATGTTCTCCAGAACCCGTTTCTGTCTCCGATTCTATTAAAATAACTTCTTTTATCGTTCGGGTCGTAAAGTTTTAATCCGAAATCCAATCTCAAGGGTACAAGGTCGGTGTAGAACCTTAATCCGAAACCTCCTGCTACAGCAACGTGGTCGTAACGTAATTCTTTTGCATCGTTCCAAGTATTACCGAAATCCAAGAAAGTTGCGTAGCCGAAACTCTTAAATAATTTTTTTCTATATTCAAACGAGCCTTCCAGTAGAAAGAACCCTCCGGGTGCAATGCCTCTTAGAAGTACGGAGTTAAAATCTTCATTAGGAACAGACAAATCAATTTCGGATTCCTTAGGTACAAGCTCTCGGCTGCCCCAACCGCGGATTGAATTGTTGCCGCCTGAATAAAATCTTTGGTTGAGAGAGATGTTTGCTTTATTTCCCCGGTAAGTAAAAATATTTCCTAATTTAATTTTAATTCCTAACGTGGATGTTTTATCTTCCGAGAGGGGGAAAAATTTTGAGAGGGTTAAAAGGAATTTAAAATATTGCGGAGAGTTAAACGGTTTTTTCCTAATTCGGCTGATAAGATAGGGGATTGAATTACCGTCCTCTAACACTGCGGAAATCGAATATCCGATGGTTGGAAACATTAAATTGTTCTTGTGAACAGCACTTAATTCCGCACCGAGCAATGTATTTGTCGTACGGTATTTATTGTCCGTAATAACCGAGTGCATATAGTAATTTACTAACGAATCCACCTTAAAAGCGTTGTTAGGGTATTTCTGTGTAAACGCAGTTTTTAAGTTAAACTCAATATAATTTTTCTGGTAAATGTATTCGGCATCTTCGTAGTTGAAGTAGGGGCTGAAAGAGGTAATGTAAGTGTAACGCGGCAGTTCGAAGTTGAGGCTTAATTTAGTTCCAATTATTTTAGAATTGTATTCGTTCCGTTTTTTTTGCAGAGTAAAGTAAGATTGTAATTTGGTGGCTATGGGTTTACCGAATAAAAACGGTTCATCCAACGTAGCGCGTAAGTCTGCGTAACCTAAAAACGTAGTATCCCTTATTGAAGGATTTTTAATGAAGTCTAAAATATCCTGTGCGGCGGCAGAGAGTGAAATTCCGAATTTTCTTGCTTCGCCCAAAAAGTTCTTTCTCGTCATTCCGAAACTGAAACCAAAGTTAAAAGCATTGTCTTCGTTGTTGGCAATTACTTCAGGAGATATTTCGTACATTTTACCCACATCGGCGCTGATATTTAGCGGGACTCTTGAATCCGTACTGTCGTTTATCATTGCGGTTACCAAAGCAGAGGAGAAGAGATTTGTTCTGTAAAGCCTGATTTGCGCCCTCGTAATTTCGTAATTACTGTAATATGTGTTCGGTTTAATATCGACTATTTCTTTAATCAATTTATCCGAAACCAAATTTTTACCTGGACCTGTTTTACTGACCTGCACGTCTTTAATTCGAAATCTTTTCCCCGGCGAAAATGTAATAAAAATATCCGCTATATTTTTTACAGTATCTATTTTAATCAATGGTTTAGTTGCAGATGCGAGCATATAGCCATGGTCAAGGAAATAGGTTAGAACACCGGATCGCATTTTTTCAATTACTTCGGACGAAAAGTAAGCTGTCGTGTCTATTACAAGAGACGGCTTTATTCCTTTTGATATTTCTTTAGAGATATTTTTAAGTCCTTTAATATTTAATGAATGAAATTTAGCCCGCTTTCCTTCTTTGATAATGTATTTTAATTCGACACTTTTATCTTTGTTGTTAATTAAAATTTCATCCTTCACTTTAACTTTGAAAAATCCGTAGGCCATATAGAGCTGTTTAATATTGGAAATGTCTTGTGAAATTAAGGAGCTGTCAAAGTAAACCGCCTCTGCTCCGAAATTTGTAAAGCTGTTTAGAAATTGAAACAGCAAATAAGGAGATTCTTTTGATTTTAATTGTTCGCGTAATAAATGTTCGGGAAGTGCAGAGTTCCCCTCGAATGTAATATTCTTTAATTCGTATTCGGAAAGGTATTGACCGTAAAGCATTAAGGGCTGGAGGAAAAGTAATGTAAGTAGTATTTTCAAAATTTTTATTTTCAACTTTAATCCTTAATGAAAACGGGTGTTCCTATTTTGACAACCTTGTAAAGTTCGTCAATGTCATCGTTGCTGATTGCAATTGAGCCGTTAGTCCAATTAAAAACAAACGGAAGATTTTTAAAAATAAAATTATATTTTCCAATACCGTGAATTCCTATCCTACCGCCGAGGTAAGTGGTTTGCGGGGGGCAGCCGTTCGTCTCCAAAGAATGAACTATTTTCAGATATTCTTTTTGGGTGATTTCCTTTTTTTTAAATGCGTCGGCTGCGTCGGATTCGTTGGGGTAGTTGAGCCTGAAGCATTTGTAATATCTTGCGTTTGTGTCTATTCTGCAAATGCGGTATCTGCCGCGCGGAGTTGCAAAATCCTGCGCACCGGTTTTTACGTTCGAACTGTTCCTTCCGAAAACAGCTTTGTAGCTTTTAACAAAAACAGTATCGGAGTATAAATCCATTTCGTAATCCATTCGGTGAACAATCAGTCTTACATTTTTTAATTTCTTCAGATTGTTTTCAGCCATTGCTTCGCTTAAGGGTATTTCTTTGCTGTTAAGAATTATTCCGTAAACTATTACTCCGGCTAAAAAAACCAGAACGCTACCGAAGATGTAAATTATATTTTTAATCATTAAATGATTGTCTCTAAGAAATTAAAATAAATCTTTCAAATATATTAAAAGTGGTGGTAATTAACTTGCGTTTAGTGTTAAACTGTTTTGGTACAAGTTTAAATTTGGTGGCAAAAAAATAGATTGTCTTTTCCTCCAAAGCGTTTTGTTACGATTTTTTTCTTTCCTTATTTTTCCCAACCTACCCTTTCCCTCCCTTCCCGACCTGCCTGCCGGCAGGCAGGAGGGAGGGCTTGTTCTCTGATATTTTTGCAGCCTCGTCCAGCAGAATGTTGGGGAAGTAATTTGCCGGTTCAGTAAGCTAAGGCTTATTATTTGAGAGATTGTTTCCCCCTGAATTTGCGCAGATTGCAAGCAATCTACGCTACGAAGATGCAACCTGTCACGGCGTAGCAACGATCGAAGCGAGGGCGAAGTCGGACCTGTCGCGACGAAGTCAAGCGAAGCGCAGATGAAGGCGAGCCTGTCGCTACGAATCCCGACTTGTCGGGAGAAGGCGGACCATCCAATCATCCAACCATCCTTAGCGTTGCAAAGCCGGCAACTAATTTTAAAATTTCAATTATTATAGAAAGTTTAAAATATTTTTACAAAAAAAACGAAGATTTTATTGAGGATACTATTCATCCAACCATCCAAGGTTTTCGATTTTGCAAGAAACAACTTAACCTTCTTCAGCAAGCTTCTTTCCGTTTTCCATTTTCAAATAATAATGAGACTAACGTTTGGCATCTTACCTCTTGCGTCTCGCGTTTAACTATTTCTTATTTCTTGTTTCTTCTTTCTTATTTTTTTTATTTTTTACCACTGATTTTAAATCTGTATCGAAAACACTAAATTTACAATATTTTATCCGTTGAAAATTCAGAGTGAAAAGTTGATTTAAAAATTAAATTTATTTAAGTTAGCAAGTCTAATTTAGATTTATTGGAGGAATTGATGTTTGCAGTAGTAAATATAGCCGGACAGCAATTTAAAGTAACGGAAAATATGAAATATTACGTGCCGAGGTTAAAAGCAGAACCGGAGAGCGAAATTACTTTTGAAGAAGTTTTAATATTCTCCGACGGTAAGAAGACTTCAATCGGTACGCCGACGGTTAAAGGAATGAAGGTCAAAGCAAAAGTGCTTGAGCATGTTAAAGACGAAAAAGTAATTGTTTTTAAGAAGAAGAGAAGAAAAAGTTACAAAGTTAAGAACGGACACAGACAGCTTTTGACAAGAATCGAAGTAACGAAAATCGGCAAATCTAAAGCTGCACCTAAGCCGAAGGCAGAAAAAGTTGTAGAGGAAAAAACAGAGGAGAGTAACTAATGGCTCATAAAAAAGGACAAGGTTCCTCGAGAAACGGTCGTGACAGTAATCCCCAATATCTGGGTGTTAAAAGATTCGGCGGTCAAAAAGTTTCTGCCGGTTCTATTTTAGTACGCCAGCGAGGTACAAAATTTCACCCCGGCGCAAACGTCGGTAAAGGCGGAGACGATACGCTTTTCGCAAAGATTGACGGTTTCGTAAAATTTGAAACTAAAAGGAACAATCGAAAATACGTGAGTGTTTACGAAGCACTCTGATTTATTTTCATAGGAAAACACAAAATTGCCGCTCTTAGAGCGGCTTTTTGTTTTTTTACTTATTTTTCTTAATAATTTTTATTCTTTTAATTTTTAATTGTCTCTCTTTGTGAAAGGAAAATCCGACATAGAAGAAATTTACTCCCAAGCCGTAAAGTTAGCACGCTCGCATTACGAGAATTTCCCCGTTGTCTCTTTTCTAATACCAAAACACTTAGTCCCACACATTGCCATTTTTTACATGTTTGCACGTAAGGCGGACGATATTGCCGACGAGGGAAATCTTCCGGACGAAAAAAGAATTGAGCTTTTGAATCAACAAAAAAATTATTTAACAGCCTCTTTAAATAATGCCCCCTCCTCCCCTTTTTGGAACACTCTTGCAAATACAATTGAGAAATTCAAACTCACGCCCGAGAATTTCTACCGGCTGTTAGATGCTTTCTCGCAAGACGCAACAAAAAAAAGGTACTCCACGAAAGAAGAACTTCTAAATTATTGTGAAAATTCCGCTAACCCGGTTGGGAGAATAATACTTGAATTTTTCAATTTCCGAAACGAAAAAATATTTGAACTCTCCGATAAAATTTGCACGGCGTTACAACTTACGAATTTCTGGCAGGACGTTTCGCTCGATTTGCAAAAAGGCAGAATCTACATTCCACGGGAAACACTTGTAAAATTTAACTATTCGGAAGACTTGATTTCTCAAAGGCAATTCAACGAAGAATTTCGGGAATTGATGAAATATGAAATTGAATTCACAACAAAATTATTCTACGAAGGAAAGGGAATTTTAAACAAATTACCTTTCAGATTAAAAGCAGAAATAAATGCAACAATTTTAGGCGGCTTGGCAATATTAAAAAAAATTGAAAAAATTAATTTTAATGTGCTAAATTACAGAGTCAAGTTAACCAAAAAAGATTTTTTAAGTATTTTTGTAAGGACATTTTTAACCTTAGAATGAAAAGCACCGCCCAACAAATAGCCCGAAAAAGCAAAAGTAGTTTCTTTTACGCTTTCAATCTTCTCCCCGAAGATAAACGGGAAGCAATGAATACTATTTACGCATTCTGCCGCAAAACAGACGACATTGTTGACGAAGGCAGCGATTCGGAAATTGTTAAATACGAAAATCTTAGAAAATGGCGAAATGAATTTGAGAAAGCAATTAAAGGTAAAAGCGATTACCCCCTTCTAAATAAAGTTATTCTCACAATAGGAAAATTCAATATTCCGCTTGAGCCTTTCTTCGAATTAATACGCGGAATGGAAATAGATTTACAACAACAGCGGTTCGAAAATTTTAACGACCTGTTGGACTACTGCTACAAAGTGGCTTCCACAGTGGGTTTAATGAGTATTGAAATCTTCGGCTACAAACACGAATCGACAAAGCAGTTCGCCGTTAAACTCGGTTACGCTCTTCAATTAACGAACATTTTAAGAGACATCAAAAAAGATTCACAACGCGGCAGAATTTATTTACCTTATGAAGACCTCGAACGTTTCAACTATTCCGAAGAAGAACTTCTGCGCAATGAATACAACAGAAATTTTATCGAGTTAATGAAGTTCGAAACACAACGTGCTAAGAATTTCTTCGAGGAAGCCACACGTGCTCTCGACTACGATGACAAGCCTGCAATGTTTGCCGCACGTGCAATGCAGCACATTTATTTCAGACTATTAAAAAGAATAGAAGAAAACAACTTCGACATTTATTCTCGAGACATTAACGTTCCAAAGATTGAAAAAGTTGGGATAGCCCTTGGAGTGTGGGCTAAATACAGCTTAGTTTACTAATGAAACTAATATTATTGATTTTTCAATACACAACTTGTCCTGCCTTGTCGGAAAGGAAATGATTATTAATGATAAATTATGAATGTTGAATGCGTGACGTGTAAATTGATTGGATGATTGGATGAATGATCCGACTATGCCCTCGCTGCGCTCGGGTTTCGTCGTGACAGGTTGGATGAATGGATGATTGTTCCTTTATTTTTTGCTTAGAGATTGAGGTTAAGGTTAAGGTTGAGGTTGAGACTTGCTGCCGATTACAGAAAAACAAATCGTACAAAATAATTTTAACAATGCTCCACATGAGCGACATTTCATTAACCTCGAGCTTCAGCTAATTAATTCAGACTTGTCGGGAAGAGAATGATTATTAATGATGAATTATGAATGTTGAATGTTGAATTAAT
>WFQV01000284.1 GCA_015486905.1 Melioribacteraceae bacterium
TTAGCAAAAGGAAATTCATCGCCAACTTTTAGTTTAGCGCTTTCTACCTCTTCCAGTTTTCCCTCTTTGACAATTAAAGAAGGATGGTCCATAGTCATTTTGTCAACAATGCCGTTATCAAGAGTAACTTTAACAATATCCTCATTTTCCAGCCGCAATTTAATTACATCTCTTACCGGCTTAAATTCTCCGTTAACTAAAACTTCTATTGAATTTCCTCTCAATAAGAAATCGTCAACTATCCTTCTAATTTCTGTCTTGGCAATTTCTCCTTTAGCATTTTTGTAAATAATCTGAGTTGTCGGCAATTTGCACATGCTTCTAACATCGTCCGGCTTCATATCTGAACTGACGAAGTTGCTAAAATAGGGCAATCCAAACTTTGCCGTGACCTCGTCTAATAAATTAACGATAGGATTGTTCCAGTCAAAATCCTTTGTAATATTGTAAGTTGGAATAGGAAATGTAAATACTCTTCCTTTCGCATCTCCTTCTGTCATTACTTCTAAAAATGCCTTATTCACCATATCCATTTCTTTCTGAAAATCTTTGTAAGCAACTTCCTGCATTTTCCCGCCGATAATCACGCCCTGGTCAGCATAAATCTCCGGCACAGTCAAATCAAAAGTTAAATTTGTGTAGGGCGTCTGAAATCCGACTCTTGTCGGGACATTCATATTAAAAAGAAATTCCTGCATTGCCTGCTTTACTTCCGGATAAGACAATTTGTCGTAACGGACAAAAGGCGCCATCAATGTATCAAAATTACTGAACGCCTGCGCGCCTGCTGCTTCGCCTTGAAGTGTGTATAAAAAGTTTACTGCCTGTCCTAACGCCGCCCTAAAATGCTTTGCTGGTTTGGTTTCCACTTTTCCGGAAACTCCGCCAAACCCAACCAATAAAAGATCCTGCAGATCCCATCCGACACAATTATGATTCCACATCCCGTTTACAATAAGAGTACCGCTTTCTGTCGTGATATCGTAAATTGTTCTATCTGGTATATTCACAGGTTCATTGTTTAAAACAATATGCCAAGAATTTTTTGTTTCGTCCTGCCAAGCTTTTTTAGAAATCTTTGTTTTTTCGTATTTTTCTGAAGGCAAATTTTCGTTGATTTTTCTAAAAGAAATTCCATATAAAGGATAATTTTGGATTATCTTTCTACCTTTATAAAAACGAACAGTCTCTTGCCCTTCAATTCTTCTGTCTCTTGAGATGAAACCAAGCAAAGATAAAATTACAAAACATTGCTCAAGCATCGCTCTGGAAGAAATCCGCAAAGAAATTAAAGTTTTTGAACTTTCAATTGAACCGTCCCCATCTATCAAACCGGCGATCATTCCCTTAACAAACTTTTTGTTATAAAGAAGAGAATCTGCCGGCAAAGTTTTATTTTTAGCTCCCGTTTTTATTTTAAACACTTCCCGGAAGAGAAATTTTAAAAAAGGATTTTTTATTTGAAGTTCGTAATTTCCGCTTCTTTTTAGCAAACAGCCGGACATTTTATTATCAAGCAATCCATTGTTTGCCCTTAAGAGCAATTTTTTGTCCTTTTGAGTAATGGAGATTGTCTTCGGGCTTTTCTTGTCGTAAGAAAGATAACCCTCCGCCAGAGCAAAGCCGACAAAATATCCGAATTTTTCCGTCAGCTTGATTTTTCTCGGAACAGCAAATGTCGCCGTGTGTAAAATTCCGTCGTTTTTCTCACTTGCCGCCAAATTTTTGATTGAAATTCCGTTAAAATAAACTTCTGAATCGTTCCATTTATCTTTATTTTTTTTGATTTCCTCAAGCAAATCTATTTCTTCAACATAGAATATCTTTTCTTTCCGCAATAATTTGCTTAAATCTACCGTAAACAATTTATCTTCTTTTGTTATTTTAGCCGCAACTGTTTCTCCATTTTTCGTAATCATCGGATGGTTGTCCGTTACAATTACGCTTCTCCCTCCTCTATTTTTCAAAAACCTCATTTCTCTATTCTTCTTTTTTCTCGTCACTTGCTTGACTTTTGTCCAGTCGTTTTTGTCCAAAACATAAATATCTTTCGGATATTTTGCAAACGCTTCTTCTTTAGCATCAAGCAATTTTTCTTTGCTTTCTATTAAGCCGTAAAGTTCTTCAAAAGAAAGCAGTTTAACCAAATCACCTATTTTTGCTATAACAACTTCTTTCCCATAATAGGTATAAACGGATAACATTCCGAGATCATGAATATGGAAATCTCCGTTAAGGTAAGCATTTTTTATCTCCGGGGGATAAATTTTGTTCAGCCAATATGTTTTGCTCACTTCAGAAGCAATGTAGTTATTAAGCCCCTGAAGAGAATAAGACATATTACTGTTTTCTTTTACCTGCCAGTCTGCTTCGCTGAGGTACTGATCAACCAAGTCAACCTGCATTTTATTTTTAATCTCGCGAATTTTAGCATGCTGATCTCTGTAAATAATATACGCTTTGGCAACCTTATGAAAAGATAAAATAAGCAAAACTTCTTCAACAATATCCTGAATCTGTTCAACACCGGGAATATCTTTCCCGTTAAACCTTCTGTTTAATATCTCAACTACCTTATCGGAAGCATTTTTTGCTTCTTTTTCCCCTCCTTGTTCAACCGCTTTCATAGCGCTAAGAATTGCTTTAGCGATTTTGTCTTGTTCAAAATTTACTATTTTACCA
>WFQV01000285.1 GCA_015486905.1 Melioribacteraceae bacterium
ACATTCCATTATTCCAACATTCCAATATTCCAACACTCCTTTTACCATTCACAATTCACCATCAAACAATACATTCCTCCTTAGCGCAGCAAATCAGGAAACACATTTCCCAATTTTAATTATTACAGAAAGTTTAAAATATTTTGACAGAAAAACGAAGATTTGATTGAGGATACTATTTATCCAACAATACGGGACAAGTTATGTGTTTTCAATTTAATCACGGCTTTTTCATCTGTTTATTTTTTTAGCCGCTAATTACGCGAATTTAGTTTTAAGTCTCAAGCCCGAAGCTTCGCGCTAAAAATTTAGCAGGTGAATAATTAGTAACGAATCTCAACCTTAACCTCAACCTCAAAGCAAAAAATAAAAGAACAATCTTCCATTCATCCAACCATCCAATCATCCTTCCATCCAACCATGCAACAATGCAATCAATTTACTCCTCACGCATTCATCATTCATAATTAATATCATTCTTTTGAGTGTCTTAAACTTAGCCATGACTGTTTCATCAGCCAATCTTGTAAAGATATTTTCTCTTGCGTAATAACGGGTCTGTTAAAAACGTATTTCCCCGTGGGTAGCATTATTCTCGATTTCAAATTATCCTTAAGAGAAATCTCAAGAATTGTTTTTGCTTTTTGTTTCAACTCTTCGTTTTCAATCGGGAAAATTGTCTCCACCCTTCTGTCCAAATTCCTTTGCATTAAATCCGCACTGCCGAGGTAAACCTCTTCTTCTCCACCGTTGTAAAAATAGAAAATTCTCGTGTGTTCAAGGAAACGCCCCACAATGCTGCGTACTTTAATGTTGTCGCTTAACCCCGGTGATTGCGGAATTAAACAACAAATGCCCCGGATAATCAAATCTATTTTAACACCTTTGGAAGATGCTTCGTAAAGAGCGCCGATTATTGTCGGGTCAACTAAAGAATTAAGTTTAAAAATTATTCTCCCTTCTTTCCCTGCTTTAACGTTTTGAATTTCCCTCTCTATTAATCTTAGAAATTCACAACGAATATTAATGGGTGCTACAAAAAGTTTACGGAAATCCCTTTTTTCGGAGTAGCCGGTTAAATAATTAAAAACTTCGCTAACGTCTTCGCAAATTTCTTCGTTGTCGGTAAAAAAGCCTATGTCCGTGTAAATCTTTGCCGTAACCGGATTGTAATTGCCTGTGCTTAAATGTACGTAACGCCGCACGCCGTCAATTTCTTTCCTTACAACAAGAGTCATCTTTGCATGGGTTTTCAAACCGACCAGACCGTAAACTACGTGAACGCCTGCCTTTTCCAATTCTTTTGCCCAAAAAATGTTGTTCTCTTCGTCGAAGCGGGCTTTTAATTCAACAAGTACAGCTACTTGCTTTTTCCTCTCTGCAGCTTCAATTAAATATTTTACTATGGGGGAATTCGGACCTATTCTGTAAAGTGTCTGTTTAATTGCCAGCACATCGGGATCGCGGGATGCTTCCCTAATAAAATCAATAACCGGATTAAACGATTCGTACGGATGGTGGATTAAAATTTCCTTTTGCCTGATTGCCGTAAATGTACTTTCGTTTTCTTCAAATTCCACCGGAATGACAGGCTGGTAAGATTTTTCCTTTAAGTGAGGTAAAGGCAGTTTGTAAAGCAACATTACATCTGCCAATCCGATTGGACCTGAAATTATTTGTAAATCCCTTTGTAAAATTCCCAAATTTTCCGTCAGCGTCTCTATCATGAAATCGGGCATATCTTTTTCCACTTCAAGGCGTACAACGTGACCGAACTTTCTCTGTTTTACATTCTCTTCCACTAACTCAAGCAAATCGTCCGCTTCGTCTTCCTGAATGCTTAAATCCGTATCCCGCGTAATTCTGAATTTATGTGCCTCTACAATCTCCAAACCCGGGAATAAAATATTCAAATTTTTCTCAATTAAATCGTCAACCCACACAAACCTTGAAGCAATTTTCGGCTTTATTTTTCGCTTCTTCTTTTCCAAAACATCTTCTATTCTGATTAGGCGCGGAATAACTTTCGGAATTTTCAAACGTGCGAAGTGTTGTTCACCGTTCGGCTTTTGTACCAATATTGCGTAACTCAAACTTAAGTTAGAAATGTAAGGGAATGGTCTGCCGGGGTCGAAGGCAAGCGGAGTTAAAACCGGATAAATTTCCCTTTGAAAATAATTCGTAAGCCCGGCACTTTCTTTCTCCGTGAGATTCTCCATTGAACAAATGGTAATTCCGTTTTCTTCTAATTGCGGAACAATAGTTCTTTTCCACAATCTAAAAATGGTTTTTAACATCCCGCGGACTTCTTTCTCGATTTTGTTTAATTCTTCAAGAGGTGTCAAGCCATCGATGGAGGGCTCCAGAACGTTCTGCCTAACGCGCTCTTTCAAACCGGCAACGCGAATCATGTAGAATTCGTCAAGGTTCGTGAAAAAGATTGAAATGAATTTAACCTTGTCCAACAAAGGTAAGTCCGGATTTAACGCTTCTTCCAACACTCGACGGTTAAATTCCAACCAACTTAAATCCCGATTAATAAAATTTTTCGGTACGAAATATTTTTTTAAATAATCTTTAGTAAGCATTCTTTTTTAATAAATTATTTTTCTTCGTCGGTTTCCTCAATCTTCCGCGCCGAAATGAAACTATCCAAATCGTAATCAATATATTTGCTGGGCTGGGGCATTCTTCTAATCGGCACACCGGCTGCGGCAAAAAATTCTTCGGCGAGTGTGTCGTGGTAATCGGAAAAGATTACTATCTCTTTTATTCCCGCTGCAATTAATGCTTTCGAGCAAGTGGTACAAGGCATATTCGTAATGTAAGCCGTTGCACCCTTAGTGCTTACTCCGTGAAGCGCACATTGGATTATTGCATTTATTTCCGCGTGAATAGTACGTACACAGTGGTTGTCAACTATTAAACAGCCGACATCGTCGCAGTGGGGTTGACCGGCAATCGAACCGTTGTAACCGGTTGCAAGAATTCTCTTATCCCGGACAAGCACACAACCGACATGCATTCTGGGACATGTAGCCCGCTCGGAAACCAACATTGCAACCTTTAAAAAATATTCGTCCCAACTCGGACGAACACGTTTCTCTTTTTTTTCTTCACTCATTTCCAATTAACGTATTTTATTTTTAAGAGTTACAAATTTATGAAAATAAATGTTTAAATTTTTGAAAAATACATATGGCGGTAAACCGCAATTAAGAATTAAAAATTAAAAATGAAAAATTAAAAATTATGATTCGGACTTAAAGATTAGAGAATATTAAAAACTTTCGCTAATTTTTTAAAATGGAAATGCAGGAATGTTTTATTTAATTTCTTGACAAATAAAACACGTGTCCCGCTCTTTTTGCGGGAAGGATTTATGTTGTAATACTATAATTGTTAATAATAATTTCTTCATTTTTTAAAATAATATTTTTCTTTTTATTCTAATCAAAAATTTCATTTTTTACTAAAACATAAAATGTACGCCTTATAAGCATACAATATAAAAAGGCAAGTAAAAGAAGTCTCAGGGGATTTAGTTTAATTATTTCCTTTCGTCGAGGAATGGTACCCTACAGTAATCGGAAGCTTATCTCTCAGCTTATAACTCTTAGCCAGCAAACCTTCATAGGCGGTTTTTCGTTGTTGTATCATTGAGAAATAACCAGCCACAACATTGGCAAAATAGTTTGTTTTTCTTATTTCCGGATTATTCATTTTACCCTTCAAGATAGAGAAATTTGAAAAAATAAAATGCATTACAAAGTCGTTGAAGTATTTATAAAAATAGTCGTTGATAAATTTTGTTTCGGAAATAGAAATATGGTAATCAACTATTTCTTTTCTTAGAATGAAATTTTTAATAATATTTAATTTTCCGCTATTGGTGATATTTTTATAAGTTCCGGTTTTAAAGTCGATTCTGGAAAAAAATACAATTTTCTTGATTAAAGCATTAGCCGAGTCAACTGAAATTGTTCCTTCCCGAATGGATATTAGTTCAGGTTTCACCCGAGCTATCCAGTTACTATCAGCTTTGATTGATTCTTTGAGCATAGTAATATTGTCGTTTAAATCCTGACTGAAGTCTCTAAGATATTTTTGCTCAAGCTCGTCTTCATGTCTTTCAATTTGCCAGTTGTTAAGTAAAAATGCAGCCATAACGCCTAAAAACACAACGATCAATTCAAAGAAAAGTTTTTTCCAACTATATCCTAAATATGACTGAATTTTTTTTTTAGATTCTGCCATTTATTTTTCTCATTATTTTAAACTTGCATATTAAATTTCATTATCAAGTCAGCTTATTGCCAATCAACGTTGTTAAGCTACATAACGGTCTTGCTTTTCAACCGCCGCCGAAAATTAAAACGACAGGTTAAAAAGCAAATGTATTAAATTAATTCAAAATTTTTATTTACTCGATATTGTTAATTTACAACATTATCAAAAAATAAACACTAAACTCGCTTAATCTTAAAACACCACAAAAGCCGCACCGTCTTCGCGGGCGGGTGGAAAAAACAGGTTGAACGGATACGGGGCTTAGCTAAACACAGGATTATCTCTCCCCGCAGCTCTTTTGCGGGGTTCGGTATAAATCCTTTATAACGTTATATTTGCATTAGATTACATTAAATCAAAGACTAATTTTAAAGCTCGATCTATTTCAGTAATTTTGTTTTCTGATAATTGGCCACGAATTTTAACTAATCTATATTGATAATCTATTGGTCTTGTTTGAAGGCAATCAGCGATGGATTTCTTGGTGAGTCCGTTTTCTTTTGAGGGTTCTAAAAAAACGTTAGTATGAATTTGAGCTTTTTTCTCGTTCCAACCGGTTATCGGAACAACTTGAATTACCGGAACCCTTTGATTGTAAACATCATTGGTAACAACAATCCAGGGTCTTATCTTTCCGGTTTCAGAACCCTTAACAGGATTTAAATCTATATCAATAACCATCCCTCTTTTAATTTGTTTCATTTGGGCCAATCCTCAATTGCTGAGTTTGTTAAATCTCTTAATTCCGAATCTTCTTTATAAATCTCGGCATACAGTTTAGCTGAATTTGCCAACTTTTGTTTTTCTACTGATTTAATAAAATCATCAATAGCTGAACGAACCAGTGAACTTTTATCTTTGAAGCCGAGTTCTTTATATTTGTTCAAAATTTTAATGTGTTTTTCATCAAAACTTATTTTAGCTTGTTGCATCTTGACCTCTGATAGTTCCTATGTTAGCTCTTATTTACAGTCCCAATATAAGAGCTTTAATTTAAACTTTCAACCTAAAATATAGCAAATATAACGGCGTTGATTTTCAACCGGCCGCCGAAAACCAAAACGCCGAGTTAAAAAGTAAATGCTTAAAACTATTTCAAAATTTTTATTTACCTGCCTGCAGGTAGGCAGGGCAGGCAGGCTCGCTATTGTTAATTTAAAACATTATCAAAAAACAAACTTGATTACAACTTTAATCTTTACATAAGTGATTTATTTCTATAAAAAAATACAAACCAACTCTAAAATATTCCATTGAAATTACAAATGATACGCTCCTCCAAAAGTTAGTAGAACAAAGGCGGGGCTTAGCTCAACACAGGATTATCTCTCCCCGCAGCTCTTTTGCGGGGTTCGGTATAAATCCTTTATAACGTTAGCAGTGTTACAAAATAAAAAAAACTTTAACTTCCAACGGTCAGGTATATAGCGCATAGCATCTGCATCTCGATAGGGTTAAATCGAAGCATAATTTACAAAATTTTCTGTTGTCTTTGTCAGCCGGAGACGGAAACTAAGATATGCACTATATGCAATGTTGTGAATCGTTTTTATTTTTCTTTCTATTAGAAGCCTTTGAATTACCAAAAAATATTGTCCTGAATAGAGCGAGGCATAAAAGAAAATGTTCATTTTTTATTCTAAATTGAATTATTTTGTAAAATCAGTTCTCTTTTTAAATAGCAACGATAGGTTATTCAAAGGTTACTATTAATCAATTAGTTCTAATATCAATTTTGTTAAAGTTTTTACATCACTGTTTATTGTTCCCCGCATATATTGGTCGTATATATTTTTGTTGTCTGGAGGGTTCAAATTTAATATCAAGTCTTTTTCCAAAGCTAACAATCTCAAAAATTCTCTTTGGGTTCGTCCGTTTCCTTCTCTGAAAGGATGAAGATAATTTACAATGTCTAAAATTTCTGCTAATTTTTCGGCTATTCGCTCCCTATTTTTCTTGGGAATTTTTTTGAAGTCCGATATTAAAGAATCAATATATCTAAAAGCATTTTCAAAATGAGTTGTCGGAAAAAATTGTTTGTCTGCTTTACTTATTTCTACCTTTCGTTTTTCTCCTGCCCACGCATAAACGTCTTGAAAAAGATACTTGTGAATTTCAAAAAGGCTTTCTATTCCCTTTATTTTGATGGGATTCTCGTAGAGTTCTTGAATACGTTTCGTAACAGCCCCGCTTTCAAAAAAAAGTAAAGCATCCGGATCTGTCAAACCTGCTAAATTTCTAAGTATTCCTGTTTTGGGATCGGTATAGATATAATCGGGGTCAACATATTTATAAGAATCAGACATACGACTTTTTCTCTGCAAATTTTATTAATTCGGACAAAGAAATTTTCCCCGTCACGTAATCTCTTATAATTTCAACCCCTTTGTGTGTCGGTTCAAAACCTTCAAACATATTGCTCCCTATTGCATTTGCAGTAGTTTCCAAAGTTTTCAGATTTGAAAACTTTACTCCCATAATTGTCAGCTTGTTACGGTCAATTTCTATTGTTTTGAACATATTCTATCCATTTAATTAATCATTACAAATTTAATCAATTTTTTTATTCTTTTTTAAAGATTGTTTTTCTAAATGGTGTACAGGTTCTCAATACAAGCGATACGTATATTCCGCAAATTTACGGTTTATTTGTATTTAATATACCCCGAAATTAATTACTTAAATTGTCATAATGATACTATTTTTTCACAATCACACAAAGCTGCTAACGGCGTGGCTTTTAACCCGCCTGTCCCGATTCTATTATTGGGATCCGCCGAGAAACAAAACGCCGAATTAAAAAGCCATTGCCTTAAATTATTTAAAAATTTTTATTTACTCGCTATTGTTAGTTACCAAC
>WFQV01000286.1 GCA_015486905.1 Melioribacteraceae bacterium
CTGGATATATTCTCCCGTTGTTGAAAGCTGATTACTTAAGACTTTTTACGTTCATTACTCCTTTCGTCTTCTGCGAAAATCCTGCAACAATCCGTGTCATCCGTGTTCTATTGTAAAATCAGCGTCCTATCCGAAGCGAATATTATTCTAACGCCAGCGCTTTGCTTTTGGGAATTTTGACTTTGACTTTAAATGTGGAGGTAAGCCTTTTAATCAAGGGTGAATTTAATGCCTCCCATTCTCCCTTTGCAATATTAACCGGCTCGTTCCCTTCGAAAGCAAGGTAAGAATATTTACCGTAATGGGGTAGTTTGCGCACAAGCCCGGCAACTGCTTTGCCGTTTCCCAAACCGAACCAGACAATAGCACCGTTTACGTTTTTGGGATTCCTCACCACACAAATAAAATCCCGCCCTGCAGTTGAGTTAACAGCTTCACCAAATCGAACGGAATCCCTGAGGACAAACGAATTTCTTTTTTTCAGTTGACGGTTAACGATATTTAAAAATTTATTATTGTAACCTAAAATCCAGACGGCTTTGTCTGTCGGAATATTTTTGACTTGCCCGCTTTCGGCAAGTTCGAATTTTTCTTTGTGAACTCTAATCCACTCGCGTGCAAAAGTTTTGTAGTAATTGTAATTCTTCTCATTCTTTGAAGGCAATAAAATAAGTGTCCTTTGTGATCCGTAAGCCTTGGTTAAAGAAGGCGGAGTTTCCGGTGGCTCAAGTTTTCTGAAAACATCGAACTGCGGATCAATCAATATTTCCAAGGGCTTGGAGCTTAGCGTAAGGCGGTAAACCTTGTTTTTACTGTCCGAAACCAATTTAAAACTTTCCAACGATTTTTCCGTTTGAACGTAAACAGGAACGTACAATTTAAATGCTTTGCCCTTTTGAATTTGATGTAAGTTAAACTTAAGCAAAAAATCTTTCGCTCTGGAGGTCAACGAAACTTTGTCTAATTTTAATTCAGGTGCGCCGGTGCGTTTAACCCATTGATTAAAAAACCATTTTAGATTCTTATTTACTGTCTGTTCAAATGCAAGACGGATATCGTCGAACGAGGCTCTCCTAAATTTATTTTGTTTGTAAAACAAGCGGAATGCTTTCACGAAGGAGTTGTCGCCTACCATTTTACGCAGCATATGCCACATCATTAAGGCTTTACCGTAACCTATAGCCTCGCTCGGTGCGTCGTAGCGGGAGTAAAATTTGCTCAGAGGGAAATCGTTTTTCTCATTAACGAAGTCGGTAAATTTCTGTAACGTTGCACGGCGGTACTCCGCACCCTGTCCGCGTTTTTCCTTCATAAGATGGTCTGCCATGTAAGCCGTTATCCCTTCGCACCAGTTGCCTTTGGAGAAATCCACGTAAGCGCTGTTGCCCCACCAATTGTGCAAAAGTTCATGCGGGTAAGAAGAGTAAAGGATGAAAGGGAAGCGGATTATTTTTTCGCCGAGCAGAGTGAAGGAAGGCATCCCGTAACCTGTCTCCCAAAAATTTTCCACAAGGGCGAATTTTTTGTAAGGGTACTTACCGAGAAGGCTCTCGTACATTTTTAAATATTGTGCGGTTCTCTCCAAGTACTTATTGGCAAGGGCTTCGTCATTCTCACGTAAAAATGCCATTATCTCCACATGCTCTGCATCGTAACTGTATTCGTGAAACTTTGCCGCAATAAGAAAAACCTCCTCTTGCGGATAGTCCTCGCGCCACTCGTCAAAGTGGTGAGCAGAGTCGGATTCAACAAACGTCCTTTCACCTTGGCTTACACTTTTCCAGCCGGCGGGTAAATTGACTTTTAGCGTAAAAGTAACAAGCTCTTTGCCAAATGCAGGCACCCAACCGGATGAGCCGGCAAGGTAAACACCCTTATTTGAAATAATTCCCGGCGTTTGACCGAAACCGCGCTGGTATTCTTCGGCGCTATTTGCAATAGGAACGTAAATTTTACCGGAGTATTCGATCCAAAAAGTTTTTGCTTTCCCACCGGAAAATTTAATCTCGTATTCGTTTGTGGTGATTTCTTTTTCTTTACTTATGTCCCTATCCATTCCTACGTCGGAACTTTTAATTTTGCTTGCAATTTTTTTGAGCGAGATGTTTTTACTGAAAGCGGAAATTGCTAAGGATGAATTTAATTTAAACCACAAAGGCTTTTTGGCTTGTAAAGAAGGGACGTAAACGCTGTCACGTACCGAAATCTCCGATTTTTCGGGAGCAACCGTAATGTTCAATTTATGATGAATGTATTTAGATTGTCCTAAAACCGAAATGCTTAAAATAAAAACCGTAAAGAGTATTTGAAAATTTTTCATTTTTTCACCTTAGTTTAACGAACAATTAAAGTTAAAGGATTTTCAACTTTTAAATATTTCTTGGCAACGTTTTGAACTTGTTTGAGACTAACATTTTTCAACTTGTTAAGGAAATTGGCGTCGTAAGAAATATCACCGTTAAAGTAAAACGAGTGCCCCAAATAATAACCTTGGTTAATACTCGATAGCCTGCGGAACATCATTCTGCCCAAATACATATTAACTGTTTTCTCAAGTTCGTTTTGCGTTAAAGAATCTGCAAAATTGTTTTTAAAGAAACTCGGAAATTGAGGAACAATCTTGTTAACGTTTCCAGGCATTGTTGCCATATTAATGAAGAACATTGCCTTGTTACCTCTCGTCTCGATACCGGCGTTCATGTGGTAAGCAAGCCCTTGCTTTTCACGAATGTTAAAAACTATTTTATTGTTTAGCAATAGCGAGAGAACTTTAAGTGCGGGTTTTTCTTTCTTTGAAATTTCTTTTTGAAATCCGAAGTAAAGATAGGACTGTTCCCCTCCGCCTTTAATATCAAGGGTCTGAGGTTTGTCAATGCTTTTAAACCCTTGAATGATAGCTCTGTCCGCCATCCCGCCGTAAGAATTTTTCTTCTGAAAATTTTGGAAAAGATTTACAGCCGCCTTCGGTGAAATATCTCCTACTACGGAAACCACCATATTAGAAGGAGCAAAATATTTTTCTCCGAATTTTTTCAGGGAAGCGTAATTAACTTGTTTTTGAGTTTTCAAATACGGCAAAGGATTGTACAGCAA
>WFQV01000287.1 GCA_015486905.1 Melioribacteraceae bacterium
AAACACATTTTACTATTTTATGACACTAAAATAAGTCATTGTTGTCTTTTATGCAAAAACTATGTTTTTGTTTTTTGCTTTTTTTTAATATTTAGACTTAAAAGAAATGGAAAAAAAACGAAAATTCAAAGTGACGTGTCTTTTTTTGATTTTCCTTTGCCACCCTTTAATTATTTTAGGTTGTAAAATAATTTACGTTTACACTCTTTAAATTAACGCTATTAAAAGTAAAAAGGCCGAACTTAAACCCGGCTTATTTGCACGAACAAATAACCGTAAAGGTTAAAAGAGTTGCCTCAAAAGAAAAAAAACACTTCTAAACCAAATCGACTATCGAGCCGAACTCCGGGTCGAATAATCTTTTGTAGGTACGCAGTGCAAATGCGTCTGTCATACCGGCGATGTAGTCACAAACGAGCCGCGCACGTTTTGCCGGGTCTTCTTCCCGTCTGATGATGTAATCCGAGAAATCCGGAAGAAGTTTAATCCCGCGCAACTCGTCAACGTAATTTAACTTTAGGGCTTCGAATATTTTTGTGAGCATTGAATTTCCTTTAAACTCCATTTGGTGAAGCTGTGCCGATTGAAAAACCAAATCGACGGAAATACGTTTGTAAATTTCCGCTTTTTCAAAACAGTCCTCGTCTATTACCAATTCGTATTTGTACCTATTGGTTAAGTCGTCAATAAAAGTTTCCCTTTCCCTAAGTGAGGTAGCTTGAACGCAGTTTCCTATTTGAGAACCGAACTTTCTTTTGAAATTCCCCGCCTTAATCCACTCCGTAATTTCTTCAAGATACTTTTTCTGGTTCCGTGTAATTTCGCTTTCGTGTTCTTCAATCCAGCGGTAAATTCTCGAAATGGTCATAAATCCGGCGTATATGCTGTCCACAATATCGTGAAGGGCGTAGGCGGTATCGTCCGACCAATCCAATATTTGGCACTCAATACTTCTAAACTTATTAAGTTCTTCGGGCGAATCAAAATTTAGCGCTCTTCCGTCAAAAACAAAATCAAGAACATACTTTTGGGAATCGTAAATAAAATGATTCTTTGGTTTTTCAAATTGTTTGCGCAACGCTTTGTATTTCAAAATACTATCAATAAAGGCGCGCGTAGGGTTCATCCCGCGGCGTTTCTTTTCATCGGTGTAAAAGATTTCCGTAAGTTGTCTGAGTGTTTGGGCGTTCCCCTCGAAGCCGCCGAAATCTTCCATTAATTTATTTAACGTTCTTTCGCCGGCATGCCCAAAGGGTGGATGACCCAAGTCGTGAGAAAGGCAGGAGGATTCAACCAAATCAGGGTCAATGAAATAACTGTCGTTCAAAATATTTTTCTCTTTGAATAAAAGGAAATTGCAAATGGAGCGTCCTATTTGTGAAACTTCTATTGAATGTGTAAGGCGCGTTCTGTAAAAATCGAATTCGCCGGGGATAAAGACCTGTGTTTTTCCCTGCATACGTCGAAACTCCGAAGAGTGAATTATTCTGTCTCTGTCTATTTGAAAAGGGGTGCGGTACTCATCTAAACGCGGGCTGTCTTTTAGTCTTTCAAAATCAAAGTCTGTGTAGAATTTGTTTTTCATTTTTCACCAAAAATTTTCAATAATGTTTTTACTTTCTTCCGAACAAATAAGCCGCTGTATTTATTTGCTTCAGAGTTCTAATCGGTTTCGGGGGATTCAAATACTTAGCAAGGAATTTGTAAATACCCACGCGTATTACACGTGCTTGTTTTCTGTCCATTCTGTTAAACGAATGCCCGCCCGGTACGTTTTTAAATATTTTGTATTGAAATTTTTTACCGGCGGCTTTAAGGGCTTGAATTAAGTGTTCTACCTCAAGCACGTTAACGTCGGCGTCGTTAGTGTTTGTGTGAATAAGCAGCGGTGTTTGAAGTTTCTCTGCGTTCCAAGCGGGGGAACGCCTGCGGTATTCTTCAACATTATCGCAAGCGGATTGACCTATGTGATAAGGTGCTTCGTAAAGGTTGCGGTAGCTTTGGTCTTTGTAACCCATACGAGCAATTAAATCGCTAACCGGCACGCCTGCGTAAGCCACTTTGTAATGCTTCGGATGTTTGAAGATGTCCATTAGCGTAATAAGTCCCCCATGGCTCCAGCCGATTATTCCAACGCGGTTCGAATCGACAAACGAATAATTGTTTATCATATATCGCCGTCCGGCGTCAACATCTTCTATTTCTCTTCCGCCGTAATCAATTTTCTTGTAATGCTCCTCGCCGTAGCCGGTGCTTCCTCTGTATTCCGAAGCAACAACGACGTACTTCTGGTACATCAACTCTCTAATAATATGTGTGTAATAGGTGGTAAAATTCGAGTGTACACCGCCGTGCGGAAAGACAATTAACGGGTATTTTTTATTGAAGTTAATATCCTTCGGAATAAATACGTACGTCCAAAATTTTACAGGATTTCCTGCGCCTTGTGCGGTCGGGTTTTCCTCTTTCCACTTCGGCGGACCGGCAATGTAAACCTTGTCAATAAAGGCAACGTCGCCTATGCGTTGAAACCAAATAATATCATCGACCATCTTTTGAATTCTGTTGAGACGATGTTCCAAATGCTCGTTGTAAGCATTTAACTTTTTTAACTCCTTTGTAATTTCCGATTGTTGAGCGACTGCAAACGAGCTAAAAAGGAGAATGAAAGCAATTAACGAAAAGAAAATTCCTTTTTTCATTTTTTGTATTCCTTTCAAGTTAAATTTTGTTAACAAAAAGAGACCATAAATTAAAATAATTTTCACAATAGAAAAAACGGAATTTTTCTACATCCCGTTTGAAAAGAAATAATTAGAAAAAAAGGTACAAGTTTAAATTTGGCGGCAAAAAAAATTAGCTTGTCTTTTTGCGCGGTTTGTTACTATTTTTTGT
>WFQV01000288.1 GCA_015486905.1 Melioribacteraceae bacterium
AGTGACGAGTCTTAAGTCGTAAGTTACCGGCGTTCAGAATAGCCACGAATGCACGAATGAATTAGCTAAGATTTGTAGAGCGGATTGGTTCCCGACCCCGTAGGTTGGGGGGGGAGGGTACAATCTGCAAAAAAAACATATTTTTCCACGCAGAGAGCGCAAAGGAATGTCGCAAAGAGCGTAAGGTCAGTTTTAATAGCCAGTATCTGAAAAAGCCACGAATGCGCGAATTTTATTCAACTTAGAAATTTAAAATAAAAAATAATAATTTTCTGCTCGCTTTTCATTATTATCAGATAGCAATTCATCCTTCTCCTGACTTTTCATTTATAATTCATCATTCATAATTCAACATTCATAATTTTTATCTAATATCCATTCATCCTTAGCGCGGCAAAGCCGGTAACCAATTTCCCAATTTTAATTATTACGGAAAGTTTAAAATATTTTGACAAAAAAAACGAAGATTTGATTGAGGATACTACTCATCCAGCTATGATTCATTCATCCAACCTGTCTAGCTGAAGTCAAGCGAAGCTCAGACGAAGGCGGGCGCCTCGCGTTTAACTATTTCTTATTTCTCGTTTCTTCTTTTTTATTTTTGCCACCGATTTTAAACTTGTGCCATTACATAGCCCACTTTGAGTTTGCTCTTTTCAATTTCCTTTCTTCCTTGCTTAACCCTTTCTATTTTAATAATTTTCAAATTCATTTTAAAATAATAATTACGGATGAAAATGCAATATCCTTTCAAAGAAATTGAAGAAAAGTGGCGAAAGATTTGGGATGAGAATAAAGTCTATGCCACAAATTTAGATGACCTGAAGAAAAAGCTCTACACTTTGGTAATGTTCATTTACCCTTCGGGCGCAAAGTTGCACATCGGTCACTGGTACAATTACGGTCCCACCGATTCTTGGGCACGGTACAAAAAGTTGCGGGGGTACAATGTTTTCGAACCGATGGGCTACGATGCCTTCGGTCTGCCGGCTGAAAATTACGCAATTAAAACCGGTATTCATCCGTATGACAGCACAATGAAGAACATTGAGGATATTCGCGGGCAATTAAAAAAAATGGGGTGCATGTACGATTGGAACGCAGAGCTCATGACTTGCGTGCCGGAATATTACAAATGGAATCAGTGGCTGTTTCTGCAAATGTACAAGAAGGGATTGGCTTATCGCAAAAACGCTCCCGTTAATTGGTGCCCTTCTTGTCAAACGGTTTTGGCTAACGAGCAAGTTCAACCGGACGGCACATGCGAACGATGCGATACGCCCGTCGTGAAGAAAAATTTAACCCAGTGGTTCCTTAAAATAACCGACTATGCCGAGGAACTGCTTGCCGATTTGGACAAAATCGACTGGCCGGAGAGAACTAAATTAATGCAAAGAAATTGGATTGGTAAGAGTACGGGCACCGAAATAAAATTTAAAATTGCCGGTTCGGAAAAAGATTTTACCGTCTTTACCACCCGACCGGACACTCTCTTCGGCGTAACTTATGTGGTCTTTGCACCCGAACATGATTTGGTAAAAGAAATAACAACAAACGAGCAAAAAGAAGCGGTTGAAAAATATATTAACGAGGTTAAGAATCTTTCGGAAATAGAAAGGACTTCGACGGCAAAAGAAAAAACGGGTGTTTTTACAGGCGCCTTTGCAATTAACCCTGTCAATAATGAGAAAGTCCCAATCTGGATTGCGGATTATGTGTTGGCAAGTTACGGAACAGGCGCTGTAATGGCTGTGCCGGGACACGACGAGCGGGATTTTGAATTTGCAGCTAAATTTAATCTGCCCGTCAGGAAAGTAATTCTTCAGGACGGCACTAAAGAAGAAGACGAATTAACCGAGGCTTTTACAGATGTTGGGACAATGATTAACTCCGGACAATTTAACGGGCTGCGCTCCGACGATGGCATTGGTAAAATCACCGACTTTCTCGAAAGCAAAGGCGTGGGAAAAAGAAAAATTAATTACCGCTTAAGGGATTGGCTTATTTCACGACAACGCTATTGGGGAACACCCATACCGGTTGTTTACTGCGAAAAGTGCGGTGAAGTGCCTGTGCCCGAAGATCAATTGCCTGTTGAACTTCCTTACGATGTCGATTTCAAACCGAGCGGCGAATCTCCGCTTGCAAGAAATGAGAAATTCATTAATACTACCTGCCCCGTTTGCGGCGGGCCTGCCAAACGTGACCCGGACACGATGGACACATTCGTTGATTCTTCATGGTATTATCTCCGTTATCCGAATCCTAATTTTAAAGACGGAATGTTTGATACGGATTTGGCTAACAAGTGGACACCGGTTGATATGTACGTTGGGGGTGCCGAGCATGCAACAATGCACTTGCTCTACGCACGCTTTGTTCACAAATTCTTACGCGACATCGGATTGGTTGACAGCGACGAACCTTTTGCAAAGCTTGTTCACCAAGGCACAATCACGAATCAAGGTGCTAAAATGTCGAAGTCAAAAGGCAACGTTGTTAACCCGGATGATTTCACCGACGAATACGGCTCCGACGTGTTCAGAATGTATTTAATGTTTATGGGCCCTTACGAATTCGGCGGCGATTGGAGCGACAAAGGGATAGTAGGTGTGGACAGATTCGTGCAAAGAATTTACACCCTTTACGTAAACAACAAGGACTTACTGAAAAAAGTTACACCCAAAGAAAAATATTCTTTGGAAGAATTAAACCCTGCCGAGAAATCGGTTTACCGGAAGATAAACTCCACCATTCAAAAATTCGAGCATGAAATAGAAAACTTCGGATTCAATACCGCCGTAGCGGCATTAATGGAACTGCTGAACGAAATGACAAAAAAATTGCCGGACTGCAGTGATGACGTTAAAGCCCTGGCCTTAACACGCTTTGCCGTAATGTTGGCGCCTTTGGCTCCACATCTCGGTGAAGAAATTTGGAGCTTGTTAGGCAACGAAAAAACTCTCTTCGAAAACCCCGTCTGGTTTAAGTACGACGAAGCGGCATTAACAAAAGAAGAAATAACAATAGCAGTCCAAGTCAATGGTAAAGTAAGAGGTACGGTCAACATCCCTGTCGGCGCGGAAAAAGAAGATGTTAAAAAACTTGCTTTTGAAAATGCAAACGTGAAGAAATTTACGGAAGGGAAGAAAATTGTAAAAGAGATTTACGTAAAAGACAAAATCTACAATATTGTGGTTAAATAATTTAGGTTAAAGGCTGAAAGGAGAATAATGTTAGACTTAAAATTCATTCGCGAAAATCCCGAGAAAGTTAAGGAAGCGGTAAAAAATAAAAACGAAAAAGCGGACATCGATGAGATTTTACAGGTTGACAAAGAGCGCAGAGAAGTTCTAAGTCGGACGGAAGAATTAAAAGCCGAGAGGAACAAAGTTTCTCAAGAAATCGGGAGATTAAAAAAAGCCGGTGAAAATGCAGATGAAATAATCGCTAAGATGAAATCCGTCTCCGACGAAATAAAGGAGCTGGACGAGCAAGTGAGAAATTTAAGCGAGAAGTTAAATTCCCTTTTGGCTTGGGTGCCAAACATACCGCATAAAAGTGTACCTGTGGGAAACGATGAAAACGACAACGTGGAAATTCGCCGCTGGCTGCCGGAAGGATTTGAATTCGACAAAAAAGAATTTGTAAAAGACCACCTCGAGCTTGGCAAGAAATTTAACATTCTTGATTTTGAACGGGGAGCTAAAATAAGCGGTTCGGGCTTTCCGGTTTACGTCGGTAAAGGTGCTACGCTTGAAAGGGCATTAATTAATTTTATGCTGAATTACCACATTGAAAAACATGGCTACACGGAAATATTTCCGCCGTTTCTGGTTAACAGAGAATCGATGTACGCAACGGGGCAAATCCCCAAATTGGAAGATGATATGTACCACGCCGACAAGGACGATTTGTTCCCTATTCCTACGGCAGAAGTACCGGTTACAAATCTTCACCGAAATGAAATTCTAACCGAGGATGAAATACCCAAAAATTATGTTGCTTATTCCGCTTGCTTCCGTCGTGAGGCGGGTTCGTACGGTAAGGAATCCAAAGGCTTTTTACGCGTCCACCAATTTAACAAAGTTGAGATGGTTAAAATAGCGAGACCCGAAAATTCCTACGAAGAACTTGAAAAAATTGTTAACGATGCCGAAGATATTTTAAAAGCATTGAAAATTCCGTTCCGTGTTATTTTGCTCTGCACGGGAGATTTGAGTTTCTCGGCTGCCAAATGCTACGATATTGAAACTTGGTCCCCCGCGGAACAGAAATGGCTGGAAGCTTCTTCGTGTAGTAATTTCGAGGATTTTCAAGCGAGGAGGGCAAACATTAAGTACAGAGATAAGGCAACAAAGAAACTGCATTTTGTCCACACATTGAACGGCTCGGGACTTGCAACCAGCCGGTTAATGGTTTCCTTATTAGAAAATAATCAAACCGAAGAAGGGAAAATTATCATCCCCGAACCGTTAAGAAAATATACCGGTTTCGACGTAATAGAATAAACCGTCGTTTAATCGTAGTCAAATTTGCAACGGAATAGCGGTTTTTTTTATCGTTGCTCAACAGTTCAGGCTATGAAAGGTGTAATAGATTTTAACGAATTGTTAGTTCTAACTTTTTATTTAATCCTTTTTCAAATATTTTAAAAAGAGTCGAAATTTGAATATCAATCTTCCCATTTTCAAGTCTTGATATATAGCTTTTTTTTGTGCCTGTTTTTTTCGCTAAGTCATCCTGTGTCAAATGCGCTTTTTTTCTGGCTTCTTTAATCATTTCCCCAACAATAAAGGACTTGGACTGTGTTTCAAATTCGTCCCTTTTAAGAGTTCCCAATTTACCATATTTAATGTCCAATAACTCACCAAATGTTTTGGCATCTTTTATGGTTTTCATAATTCACCTTCTTCTTTTATTCTGGAAATATTCTTGCTTTAATTTTAATCCTTTTTCTATTTCTTTCTTCGGCAATTTCTGTGTTTTCTTTTGAAAACCATTGAATAATATTATTATTCTATCTTCATCAAAACAGCAAAAAATCCTAAATATGCCATTTTTATATCTTACTCTCACCTCATATAGTCCGTCAGTATTTTCTATATGTTTCAGAAACTTTTCAGGGACTCTCTCCACTGTCTCAATTAATTTGAGTGTATAATCAATTTTTTTCTGAACTTTTTCATTCTGAGAACTATAAAAGTCTATAAAATAATTCTTATAAAATATTATTTCTCTTATCATATCACAAAGTTAACATACTTGTTAACAATTGTCAAATTTGTTTAGATTTTCTATTCACAGAATAGATTTTTGTGATACAACTTAACGATGCCGAAGATATTTTAAAAGCATTGAAGATTCCGTACCGTGTTATTTTGCTCTGCACGGGAGATTTGAGTTTCTCGGCTGCCAAGTGCTACGACATTGAAACTTGGTCCCCCGCGGAACAGAAATGGCTGGAATTCCTTTCGTGCTATTAGAGGTCTAAAATAATTTGTATATTTTCCTTAAGTTGGTCAGTGATGTTATTGGGCAAAGTTCCTAACTTTTTAATAAGCCTTTTGTTGTCAATGGCACGAAGTTGGTCAACCATAACATCACAGTCCTGATTCAAATTTGCAATTCCCTTTTTCAAATGTACTCTTAAAATTTCAGCGCTTTTCTTAATATTAGTCGTTATTGGACAAATAATCGTTAAGGGATGCGGGATTTTATTAAGCAAGTTAGTTTGAATAATGACAACCGGTCTTGTTTTCCCTGGCTTTGTTCCGGTCTGTGGATTTAAATCCGCAATCCAAATTTCAAATTGATTAATCTGCATAGTCAATATCTTCAAATTCATGTAAAACAGTCATGGAATCTTTTTTTACTAATTTCGATTCCTCTTTTAATTTTTTCTCCAGAAGTATTCTTTTTTGCAAACGGTTGTAATATGCAACAGCTTCATTAATATATCGATTCCTTGGCTTTTTAATCCTGGAAAGTATTTTTTCGGTTTCACCGAATATGGATTCATCTAATTTTAGCGAAATATTTTTCAGAATTTTACTCCCATTATGTGTACCTATTTATGAGCAATTATTCACACACTATGAGCTAATTCTTTGCATAGTGCTTTAGATTACCACTTTTCTCTTGTTTTTAAATAGTATGTCGGTTTCAATATTTAATGTTTCACTCGGTTCTTTTTCTTTACCGTTTTTCTTTATTCCATTAATTTCACGGGAATTATTAATATCATAAATAACTTCCTTTTCTTTTGGAATGAGTTTCTTATCTTTTAGAATTGTCTTCTTATAATCAATTGTCCGAATTGGGTCGGGAATGATAAAATAATTTTTAAGTTTAACCCAATCTTGATCTCTAATTGTAATTACATCGTTCAAATAAAAACTCACCCAACTGTCTCCAAGTTTAAAATTAGGTTCAACAGCTTCCAATTTACTTTTAGATATTTCGACATAGTCAGGGTCAAGTTCAAATCCGATATATTTTCTTCCTAATCTTTTTGCTGAAATTGCTGTTGTGCCTGTACCCGAAAAAGGATCTAATACAATATCACCTTCGTCAGTGGAAAGTAAAATTAATCTATCTAGTAAATGAATTGGCAATTGACATGGGTGCGTATCTCTTTTTTTATTGTGTTTTATTCTGTGAATATCTGTCCAAACATCAGAAACTAATGGTCCAAACGGGTGCAATTTGTCTTTTTTCCCACCATAATCTTTTAACAAATAACCTTGTTTTCTATCTCTTTTATGCGGGTAACGCAGTTCATAAATTTTTGTTCCCTTATCTTTTTTACCGTAAAATAATATTCCATAATGAGCAGGTTGTAATGATTTCCCCATCGGGGCTGTCGGTGCATCCCAAGAAATCCAATGTTTAAAATAAGCGTATTTATTTAAGAATGCCGCGTAATACGTTAACCACTTAGGAATATTATGTAGAAATATAGAACCTGTAGGTTTGGTTACTCTCACCATTTCGGAAATCCATATTTCACACCAATCCAAGTATTCCTGAAATTCTAAACTATCGTTATAACTTGTATATTTTTTTTTCAAGTTAAATGGTGGATCTGCAAATGTCATATCCACCGAATTATCAGGAATGTCTTTAAATAATTCTAAACAATCACCTTGAATTATTCGGTTTGTATATTTTTCTATTTTGCTCATTTTTTAATAACCTTTTTAATTAATAATAATTCGAATCTTTTTAATTCGTCTTTGTGAAATGTAAAAACATCTTCATAAGCAGTTACCATTCTTTTCAAATCACCTTTACGAACATACCAACCAATGCCGTCAATAAAACCAATAAATATTGCATTCGGATAATGTTCTTTTAATAAAGTATCAATTGAGATTTCTGTTTTTGATTTATCGCCTTGCCCGGAAGAGGTTGTTGCAAGGAAAGAACTTTCGGCAATAATAATGGGGTTTTTCTTGTTGGGAATAATAAAATCCATAGTCCTCTTATTATCAGGTGCATTCTCAATTAATTCCTTTAAATCACCAGTCTCCCAGCTAATGTTATGTTTCATTAAAATTTCTTCCACAACGATTTCAGGATTATTCCCTTTTTTGCCGGAATAACTCCCTTTCTCTTTATATCGAATTAAGGTGTCTATCATTTCAGGTATTTCAAATCTTAACTTAGAAATACTCAATTTCTTCAACTCAAATAATGGTATAGTATCGGTAAGAAAAGGGATTGATGCCCCTTCAAAAAAAATATTTACTAAACCTTTCTTAAAAAATTCATTCTCATTTATCAGAGTAATTATTTTATTATCCGACCACTCTTGAATGTTCTCGGGATTAGTTTCGTCATACCATTTATCCTTGTAAACAAGTTTATTAAGTTCCGGTATATCCACAATTCTAATAATAGTTGTAAGGCGTTTGAGATACTCGTTTGAAAAACCGGTGAGGGCTAACAATGCTCTCAATCCGTTTTCCTTTTCAGAGATTAAATCTTCAAAAATTTCTTTTTTTAATCCCTCGGTTTCAATTCTGTTTTTTACATTTAATAACGTTTCTTTTAACGAATTAATATAACCTTCGTAATCCTCTTCAAATTTAGGATTAAAAAAGTAAAAAGTGTTTTTTTGTATCACTGTCTGAAATTTATCTTCTGTTGTTCGTACCATGTTTACTCCTTTTTAAAAATCAATATATATTCTTCTTTCATTGTATTCCTCATGCCTTTAATAGGTTTTAAAATGCTTTTTACTAAATTTAAAGAGTGTTTGCCGGCAGAACCAGTTACGTTTTCTTCTAATCGAATTCCCCCTGTTTGATTTGTGTTAGAACCAATAATTATTACAATGAATTTATTCCGTTTTAAAACTCTTGATGCTTCACTTAAAAATTTATTCATATCATCAAAATAAAGTTCAAGTTTTTCGGAATTGGTTTTCCCTTTCAGTCCTATAAGTCTTTTTTTTAATTGCTGTGTGTCATATCCGAGATATTCCAATTGTTCTTTATCATTTTCGACATAGTCAATAGCAAATGAATACGGGGGTGATGTAATAATTCCATCTATAGAGTTATCAGGTAATTCAATATTTAAAGCATCCGAATTTTTCAAAATTGTAGCTTCCCCTAAATCCTTATTATTGTAATATTTATTAGACAATAAACTTTTCACCGTTTCCAAATATCTGTTTAGAACTTTTCTGAATAATTGTTTGTGGTTAGAACGTACAACTCGTTTTGAATAACCTAATGCATCCAAATAAGCAAGTAATGCCAATTCGTATATTTCTTTTTTGCCCGCTTCTATTTTTTCAATTTTGGGTAATATTCTTTTTTGTCCGAAATAATCGAAGAGTCTATCAGAATCAAGTTCTACATTATTCAATAAATCCAAATCAATTTTTAAAGCATCATATTTTGTTTTTGTCATCATTTGACAAAATGGGCTAACATCAATGGCATAAGAATCAATTCCCATTAAAGAAGCTTCAACATTTGTTGTTCCGCTACCTGCCATTGGGTCAAGTATCTTTTCTCCTTTTTTTATACCAATTATATTGATTAAACCTTTTATTAATTGCGGATGAAATTTTCCTCTGTAAGGGAAAAGACTATGTGTGGCATACCCTGTTGAAAACAATCCGTTTTTAAAATATAAATTAGCCGTAGATGTTCTGTTTTTACTTACTCCTTCCGATATTTGGGAATATCTTAAAAAATGCAAACTATCTTTACCATTAAATGTTTTTGCATAAGCCGTCCTTTCTAAATATTCTTTCTCATCAAGGGTTTTATATTCAAGATAGGCTAATTCAAGTTCAAAAAGTTCAGTAACAGAAGGTAGTAATTCAACTTTATTGTTAAATAGGTACTCAATTATAGATGGTATTTTATAAAATCTATTCATATTACACGGTTATATTTTACTTAAGTTAGCTCTTATCATTTTTTCAGTAAAAAATATTTTTTACCATATTAACACACCAATGGCTTAAACGCCGTTCCAAATCGAGAACTTTGAAATTTTAAGCCTGCTTAAAAATACAAGTAGCTTTCATCTGTTATGAAGTTAAATTAACATTTAACTATTATATAAATTACGTTTTAAAATAAGAAAAACAAAATCTTTTTGATTGGTAAAAAGCCTAAAATCGTAATCAAATTCAAAAACTCCACCGAAATATTGGAATTAAATTTTTTAGATTCTTACCCAAATTTACCACTGACAATAATTCTATTTACAAATTTTTGTTAAATTATTCCCGAAAGCTTTTCAATAAATCTGTCAATCTCTTCCTTTGTGTTGTAAAAATGGGGAGAGACTCTGATTTTAC
>WFQV01000289.1 GCA_015486905.1 Melioribacteraceae bacterium
ATTATTACGTTGCCTTTTATTTAAACTACCCGAATTTTGAAAATGTAAAATTGTTTATCACTACCAACGAACAAAATTTCGGTAAAGCTCTTTTGGAAACAACAGGGTCCTTTGAATTTCTCAAAGAGTTAAATTTTAAAGAGCCGGAAAACGAGAATGAATTTTTCAGTAAGAGAAACATTCCGTTTATTCCGCCCGAGATGCGTGAGGCGGAATATTTTAATTTGCCGGGGACGCTACGCACACCGTCAGATTTGATTTTCGAAGGAATGAAAGGTTTGCTGCATTTTCACACGGTGTTCTCCGACGGGATGTACGGATTGAAAGAAATGCTCGAAACAGCTTATTCATTGGGTTTTGAATATGCGGCGGTCTGCGACCATAGTAAATCCGCTTACTACGCAAACGGTCTTTCGGTAGAAAGAATTATTGGACAGAGAAAATTAATTAAAACATTACAACCAAACTCCAAAGTAAAAATATTCCAGGGAATTGAGTCGGATATTTTAAACGACGGTAGTTTGGATTATGATGAGAATGTTTTAAAAGAGCTTGATTTTATTGTTGCTTCCGTACATTCGAACTTAGGAATGAGTGAGGAAGAAATGACAAAACGAATAGTACGTGCTGTTGAAAATCCCTACACCGATGTTTTGGGCCATCCGACCGGGCGCTTGCTTTTGCGGCGTGAAGGATACAAACTGAATATTAAAAAAATAATCGATGCATGTACCGAAAACGCTGTAGCTATTGAGGTTAATGCTAATCCTTACCGTTTGGACTTGGACTGGCGAAACATTTTTTACGCAAGGGAAAAGGGTTGCTTGTTAGCAATTAATGCGGACGCACATTCTACAAGCGACATTTCCTACACCGAATATGGCATAAAGATTGCACGTAAAGCCGGTACGAAAATGGAGGAGGTAATTAACTATTTTGACTACAAAGATTTTGTTAAATTTCTAAATAGAAAAGTCAAAAGAAATACGGATTAACGAAATGGATTTAAAAACTTTAATCAGAGACGTTCCGAATTTTCCCAAAGAAGGAATTATTTTTAAGGACATTACCACTCTCCTAAAAAATCCCGACGGCTTGGCGGACGCCTTAAAAGAACTTTACAATTTGGCAAAGGACAAATCGGTTGATAAAGTGGTAGGAATAGAATCGCGGGGATTTATTCTGGGTGGCGCTCTCGCTGAAAAGCTCGGTGTGGGATTCGTTCCTATTAGAAAACCGGGTAAACTTCCTGCCGAAACTTTGAGCGAAACGTATTCACTTGAATACGGTACCGACACAATTGAAATTCACAAGGATGCAATTAGTCCAGGCGAAAAAGTTTTACTTCACGATGACTTACTCGCTACGGGGGGAACAATGAAAGCCGCTAGTAATTTGGTAGAAAAATTAGGAGGTAAAGTAGTACAAATTTCTTTTATAATTGAGTTGGATTTCCTTAACGGGAGGGATTTACTTAAAGATTACGATGTACATTCGCTAATTCATTATTCGGCGGAATAAAAATCGGGAATGAATTCAAACGAATGATTTGGCATTCTTAAAGGGGCAAACCTAAATTCAATTGAACCGTAGCACCGAATTTTTTGCCGGCTATAACAGTCTTACTCTTGTCCGAAACTACGAGTTTGTTTCCGTTTGCATCTTCCATATCATCAATGTTAAAAATGCTGTAAAAAGCCGTCCCTTCGATGCTGATGTAATTGGGAATGATGTGAAAAATTAATCCCGTACCAACGTAATAACTTAAATCCGTTTTCACAGTTTCGTATTGTCGTCCTTTTGGATTTGCCTTGTCGGATATTTCAAGTTTGGAAATAAAAATTGTTGCTCCACCTTCAATGAGTTTGAAATCAAGAAGGCGAAAAAGCTTAACACCGAAATCAAGACCCAGTCCCCCATAATTTAATTTTAATTTGTAATCTTTGGTGAGGTTATTACTTTTGTAACTATGATTTTCATTTAAGAATTGGTAGAAACCTTTTGCGGTAATAAAAAGCCCTGAAAAGTCCGCTCGGAAAATATTTGCACCCACTCTGTAACCTTGTGCGCGACCAAACTCTTTGGTTTTTGGCTGTGTGGAAAATTCATTTATAATTATTGAGTTTAATCCTTTTGCGTCGAATTCTTGAATGGTATAGCCGCCGTAAAAACCGCTCATTCCGAGGCATCCAAAGCCACAAGTTTGTGCTTTCGCCGGCAGGACCCAAATTGCAAATAAAATTGTTGTTGTTAAAAATTTTGTCATAATGTGTTAAGATTTAAATAATCTGTTTTTAAATATACGAAAACTAAAATAATTAAAATTTAGTTGAGTTAAAGTCAATAAAGGAAGGCGTGAACAGACAATTCTCAAATGTAAAAGTGTGTAAAGATTTGGAGAATAATCAATCCTTTGCATCTATCAAATTGTGAAGCTCAAATCCGCAAATTCCTTCCGTGAAAATCCGTTGAATCCGTGTCATCCGTGTTCTATTGTCCAATCCGCGAAAATCTTAATCCATCATGAAAATCAGCGTCCTATCATCAATCGCCAGACGCAAGAAGCAAGACGTAAGAAGTCTGAAAAAGAACAGCTCTCGTTGTTAATTTTACTCGTTATGCATTAAGCCTCACTCGTTACTAAGTGATTTGACATTTGCCCCGCCGTTGGTCCCACCTCTGGCGGGACAGGCGGGACGTCATTCATTGTGGTAGAAAAGTTTTGAGTGGTGAAGTTATTTTCTGAAAGCTGGTAACTGATTTCTGAAGACTGGTAACTTACGACTTAAGACTCGTTACTTAAGACTTACTACTCGTCAATCGTAATTCGTTGGATATTCGTTTAGAGGTTTAGTTTGCCTTCGGCAGTTTAGAAGTTTAGAAGCGCTTAGAGAGGACA
>WFQV01000290.1 GCA_015486905.1 Melioribacteraceae bacterium
ACTGCTAAAGTAATAATTGGCGAAAAAGAAAATCCGTCAAATGTTAATCTCGGAATTACAACGAATTCATTAACCTTACTCGTAGTTTTTTAGAGATTGTACAATAGAAAATAATTTGTAACTTATTGACTGACCCCGGAACTAAAGCATCTTAACCATTATTAAACTAATATCATCGTCGGTTCTTCCGCCGGTAAAGTCTTTAAATTTTTCTTTGACGTAATCTATTCCGTCCGCATCCGGTGGAATATTGAGTAATGTTTCTTTAAGTCTTTCCAGCCCGAAGCTCTCACCTTCGGCGTTACGCGAATCCGGAATGCCGTCTGTTGTTAAATAAAGGCCGTTGCCCGGACTAAGTTTAAGCTCAAAATTTTCATACTCGGCATTCTCGTCAAAGCCAAGCAGTAAACCGCCGGAATTGATTGATGAGACGTTTTTCCCCTTAAAAATCAAGGGCAAATCACCTGCGCCGCTGTAACGAATAATATCTTCAATGTTGTTAACGGAAACAATACTAAGCGTGATAAAAACATCCGAAATTCTTTCATCGTGGTAAACCGACTCATTGACTTTTGCTAAAATTTCAGCCGGTGTTGCCGAAGAATTGTTTTGCGTAACAAATCTCACCGCACTGCGAACGTAACCGGCATAAGCGACGGCGAAATACCATGCACCCCACTTCTTGCCCATTACATCCCCAAGGACAACAATTAAATTACTATCGTCTATTTTAATGTAATCAATAAAATCCCCGCCGGGAATTTCCTGAAAAGGTTGATGCCAGTGCTTTATTTCGTAGCCGAGAAAATGCGGGAACTCACTCGGTACAACGCTTGCACCCATTTTGCCGGCAGCCGATTGGACTTCATGCAAAGCCTCCTTTCGCTCCTTCTCCTTGTTCTTTATTATCGAAGCAATTTTTGTCAAAATTATTTTCGGGCTGGCAGTTTTAATAATGTAATCATTAATATCCAAATCGTAACCTTTAACAATATCATCCTCTTCCCCTTTTGCAGTAAGGAAAAGAAACGGAATCCCTTTCAACACAGGGTCGTTCATCAATGCTTTTCTAAATTGGTAGCCGTCCATTTCCGGCATCATAATATCGCTTACGATAATGTCCGGCATAAAGGTTTTTGCAAGCTCAAGACCCTCCTTGCCGTTCGAAGCTAATTTACACAAATAACCTGCTTTTGAAATGTTGTACTCAAAAAGTTTTTGCATTCCGGGTTCATCTTCAACTAAGAGAACTTTGTAAGTTTTGGTCATATTGCTCTTCCTATTTAAAACTTTTAATTGCGTCTTGTAAATCGTTGAACGTTTCGAAAATTCTAAAGAGTCGTGTCAGTTCGAACATCGATTTAACAGCCGGGCGGAAACCTACGATTTTCAAATCACCTTTCATCTTAGTCGCTTTTTTAAGTCCCCCGACAAGCGCACCTAAAAATGTGGAATCCACAAAATCGCAGGCGGATAGATCTACTATTATTTTTCTGTAGCCTTCCTCCATTCTCTTGTTCAAATTTCCTTTTAGTTCGAGCGCCTCGTTCATCGTCGCTCTTTCCATATTTATTATTTCAACAACAACGTCACCGATTTTTTCTTCAACTATTCCCATTATATTTTCCCCTTAATTATTTTTTATGTTGTACTTTTCCATTAAACGATAGAGGGTAGCGCGCCCGATTTTTAATTTCCGCGCCGCATCAACAATATTGCCATTAGTAACTTTAAGAGCATGTTTAATTGCTTCTTCCTTTAATTTTTCGAAAGGAATGACGGGAGACCTTTCGTCAAAAATATTCCTGCCGTTAACAGGAAGCATTGACGTCTCTCCGCTTTTTACTTGCTGGGGCAGAACGTCAACGTCTATTAATTCTTTGTCGGTAAGAATCACGCACCTTTCTACAGTATTTTCCAATTCCCTTACATTACCGGGCCAATCGTAATCGTAAAAAAGTTTTAATGCACGCTTACTGATGCCTTTAACATTTCTTTTCAACTTTTCGTTTGCCTTTTTAATAAAATGCTCCGTCAGCACAAAGATGTCATTTTTCCTCTCACGCAAAGGAGGGATAAAAATCGGGAAAGAATTCAAACGGTAATAAAGGTCTTCCCGAAACTGGTTGTTTATTACCGCTTTTTTCAAATCTTTGTTTGTTGCGGAAATAATTCGCACGTCGGTTTTAATTACATCGTTTCCGCCCACACGTTCAAATTCCTTTTCCTGAATAACACGCAGGATTTTTGCCTGCAGGGACATTTCCATTTCGCCTATTTCGTCAAGGAACAACGTGCCACCCTTAGCCAATTCAAACTTACCTATTTTCCTTTGATGAGCACCGGTGAACGAACCTTTTTCGTGACCGAAGAGTTCGCTTTCCAAAAGTTCGCGCGGAATGGAAGCACAGTTAACAACAACGAAAGGATTTTCTTTCCTTTTCCCGTTGAAGTGAATTGCTCTTGCAATTAATTCCTTACCGGTACCGCTTTCGCCGTGGATTAAAACTGTAATGTCGTTGTCCAACACTTTGGAAACCATTTCAAAAACTTCGCGCATACGTTCATCTGTGGAAATAATATTGTCGAAGCTATGCTTTGCAATTAAATCTTCTTTTAAAAACTTCAACTGCTTGTAAATTTCGTACTGCTTTAATGCGTTCTTTACGGCTTGCGCTAATTTGTCGGTTTGTGTAATGGGCTTTGTGAAATAATCGTAAGCGCCCATTTTTATTGCTGTCAACGCAACCTCCACACTTCCCTGTGCCGAAATCATTATCACAGGAAGTTCCACATTGCGGGTTTTAATTTCATTCAATATTTCAATGCCGTCAATATCGGGCAGCATAATATCCAAAATAACCAAATCAGGTTCGGCATCTTTGAAAGCATTAAGGAAATCGGTTCCGTTGCCGAAGGCTTTGACTTCGTAATTCCATTGATTTTTTAACCAATGTACCAACAGTCTTTGGATAGATGGCTCGTCGTCAACAATGTAAACCAAACTCATACTTACTCCTCTGTTTATTAAACTTTTTTGGGAAGGCGAATAATAAACGTTGTGCCTTCATTAACTTTGCTTTTGACATTAATTAACCCGTTGTGTAAATCTATTATTTTTTTCGCCATAGCCAAACCTATTCCTGCGCCGGGAATTTGATTGCCGGGACGGTTGACTTTTGTAAACTTTTCAAACAGTTTCGGAATATCTTCATTTGGTATTCCAATCCCGGTGTCGCTTACCAGTATTTCAACTTCATTCAAGAAATTATTCACCAATACCGAAACCCTGCCTCCCTTGCCGGTAAATTTTACTGCGTTGGAGATAATGTGCCCGATTGCATTTTTAATCCTTTCCTTGTCACCGTAAAGAATAATTTCCGCTTCGGGAACAGATGCACTAAGTGTTACTCCTTTCTCATCGGCTTGCGTTTTGTAAGATGAAATGATTTCGTTTAGAAGGGGCATCAAATCAAAATCCGATTTTTCGAGCTGCTCTCCCTCGGATTCCAATTTGGAAAAATCAAGTAGATCATTAATCAATCGTGCCAGTCTTCTGCCTTCTGAATAAATAATATTGTTAAATTCCGTGATTGTTTCCCTCGGCATTTCATTGTCCGAAGCAATTGCTTCGGCAAAACCGACAATGGAAGCCAGAGGGGTTCGCAACTCATGAGACACGTTAGAGATAAATTCGTTTTTTAATCTGTTCAATTCTTCAAGTACCGTTATTTTTTCCTTTGCCCTGTCCCTCTCTATCGATATTATTCTGTTTGCCTCAATCAGCTTGGAGTTTAAATCTTTCAGCTCCAATTCATGTTTAATCCTCTCGGTCATGTCCCTACCGATAGCCATCATTCCGTCAATTTTATCTCCACTCTTAATCGGACGAGCTTGAATTTCAAAAATAATTTCCTCGCCAAAGTTGTCTAAAAGCTTTACCTCAAAGCGTACTACTTCGTCTGACTTCAAAATATTCTGGAAAGCAATTGCGACATCGGCTTTATTATCTTCGGTAACAAATTCCAGGAAGTGCCTGCCTAACATTTCTTCAACGGTGTAGCCCAAAATTTGTGAACCGTTCTTGTTAATCAGTAAAAAGTTGCCACGATTATCGAGCGTAAAGATTAAATCCTCTGTTGTCTCCATTAACAGTTTTAATTTCTCTTCCGAATAACGTAATTTTTCACGAAGGCGAACTTCGGGAGTTACATCCACTATCGCACCGACCAATTTTTCGATTTTCCCGTCATGCTCAATTGGAATTCCACTGTGACGAATATAGCGGATTTGATTCCGTGCATCTACAATGCCGTATTCAATAATAGAGGGCTTACCGTTACGAATGTCCCTTAGAAATTTTCTGACTTTCGGGTATTCCGATTTACGAATGTTCCTTAGTAAAGAAATTTTATTCTTTTCCAATTCGGAAGCCTTGAAACCGAATATTTTGGAAACCGCCGGAGATATGAAATCGAATTCCATTCTATCCGCTTTCATCGAATAAATTACTACATCAACATTCTCCAACGCTTGATTGTAAGTGAGTAAATCGGAAATGTATTTTGTAACAGGGACAAAAAGAATTAGGAACAATTTACGATTGCTTTCCCTGAACACTTCAGACTTTATTATTTTGAAATACTCATTGGAAGCGGGAAATATCAGAACACCACCTTGTTGAAAATCTTCGGCAAAAATTGTTTTAGCGTTAAACGGTTCTCCTTTTTCGTTAAAAAGCTGTAGCTCACTTAAGTTTTTGTTTTTACTCTCGTTCCATTTGAACTCTTGTTTGAAAACATGATTTGCAAGAACAACTTTTCCGGAGTTATCCGAGACAATAGCAGGGACGCCAATCGAATCTGTGAATGTAGAATAATCCTTAATGTTCTTCTCTAATAAGGATTCTCCTACTTCAACTAAACTCAGTAAAACTTTCCGAAGATCCGGCGGAAATTCGGGTTTAACCTCCTCGCTCGACAATAGAAGCAATGAATAAGAAATACTGTCGTCTTTGTAAATCTCAATGGCTTCGATTTCTTTTAATTTTAATTTTTCCTTAGCCCGTTTACAGCACTCTTCTTCCTTTAAGGAATTCGAATCAAAATGCGTAGGAATTTTTCTTCCACCGAAAAGTTCGGACAATATTTTGTAATCCCCTATTTCCTTAGCAGCCGAGGCAACTACGTCCGAATAGTCGTTCCTACTACGAATCAGGACAGATGCCTTGATATCCAAGTCTTTACAAACTAATTTTAATACGTTTTCTAACAACCGTTTCATTTTAACGAAGCAAAAGAAAAATTTATTATCATTTAAAGTTAACAAATTATTAGATTTAAAATAGCCGTAAGAAATAATATTCACAAAAGAAAGTAGAGAAAAATGAGAGAGAAAATAGAAGAATTAAAAAAGCCTGAATTATTAGCACCCGCAGGTAACTGGGTAATGCTTAGGACAGCAGTACAGAACGGTGCCGATGCAGTCTATTTCGGCGTGGAAAAATTGAATATGCGGGCAATGGCAAAAAATTTTACAATCGACGAACTTCCCGAAATTGTTGCTTATTGCAAAGAACACAATGTTGACACACATCTGACGGTTAACACAATCATTTACGAAAATGAAATTGCCGATGTTGAAAAAATTCTTACCGCCGCAAAGGAGGCGGGAATTACAATGGTAATAGGCTGGGACCACGCAGTAATTCAAAAAGCACACGAGATAGGTGTCCCGCTTTGTATTTCAACCCAAGCATCCGTCTCGAACTCCGTAGCGGCAAAATTCTACAAAGACCTCGGAGCAAAGAGGATTGTTCTTGCAAGGGAATGCACTCTTAAACAAATTAAAGAAATTAAATCTAAGGTGGACATTGAAATAGAAGCATTCATTCACGGTGCAATGTGTATCGCAATTAGCGGTCGATGTTTCCTAAGTCATTACGCTTACGGACGAAGCGCCAACAGGGGGGATTGCATCCAGCCATGCCGGCGTGAATTCGAAATAAAAGACAAAGAAGGTAAGGTGGCTTTCGACGTGGGCGATAACTATGTGCTCTCGGCAAAGGACTTAATGACCGTCAACTTTATTGACGACTTAATTGAAGCGGGAATAGATTCATTTAAAATCGAAGGACGGAAAAGAAGTCCCGAATACCTCGCAACCGTTGTTTCCGTTTACCGCAATGCAATAGACAATTATTTCGAAAGGAAACTTAGCGAAGAACGCAAATTGGAATTAATTAACCAATTGGAAAAAGTTTACAACCGCGGTTTTTCCGCAGGTTTTTACTTCGGACGACCGGGGCATGAGGACTTCGCAACGCAAAGAGGCAGTTTAGCTAAGACTCGCAAACGTTACGTCGGAAAGGTTTTAAACTACTTTAAGAAATCCGCAATAGCTCATATCAAATTGGAAGCTGCCGATTTGGAATTAGGCGACAAACTTTACATTATGGGCGAAACGACCGGCACGGTCGAAAAGGAGCTCTCTGAAATGGTAATCGATGAACAGTTTGTAGAAACAGCACCGAAAGGGAGCGAGATAACTTTCGAATGCGCCGAGCTTGTACGCCCGAGAGACAAAGTATTTAAAATTGAAGCGGTTGAATAAATACACGAGGATAAACTGAAATGATGTTTAGTGATAGAGGTAAATAGTGAATTGTTAATGGTTTAGGGGTTTAGTTTGCCTTCGGCTGTTTAGAAGTTTAGAGGTTCAAAGGTACAAAGGCACAAAGGGACTGAGGGCAGTGGTCAGAAATCGTTATTAAGACTTGTTACTCGTCATTCGGCTTCGCCGTCATTCATTGTGGTAGAAAAGTTTGGAGTGGTGAAGCTATTTTCTGAACGCTGGTAACTGAACGCTGAACGCTGATAACTTACGACTTAAGACTCGTCACTTAAGACTTTTTATCCGTGTCATCCGCGTCATCCGTGTTCTATTGTCCAATCTGCATCCCATTACTCGTCAATAGTAATTCATCCAGTCTTCGTTTAGAGGTTTAGTTCGCCTACGGCGGTTTAGGGGTTTAGCTGGGACTTTCTAAGATTTGTTAATTTTCTTGAGATTTTTTCAATATCTGATCGAAATTTTTTCAAATCTTCGTCTAAAATATAGCCAATCTCTTTTGATA
>WFQV01000291.1 GCA_015486905.1 Melioribacteraceae bacterium
GTAATAATTTGCTGTTATCTGCCATCCAATCATCCATTCATCCAACCATCCTTTTGTCATTTTAAACCTCTAAACTTCTAAACCGCCAAAGGCGAACTAAACCGCTAAACTAAGACTGAATGAACTACGATTGACGAGTACTCGAATGACCTCAAATTTCTTACGTCTTGCTTCTCGCGTCTTGCGATTAATGAGTGATAGGATGCTGATTGGACAATAGAACACGGATGACACGGATTCAACGGATTTTCACGGATGGGAAATGGGACGCAGATTGGTCATGATGAGTTATGATTTCCGTTGATTGGACAATTAAAAATTAAAAATTGCTGTTATCTGATATCCACCCATCCAATCATCCACTCATCCAATCATCCATTTGTCCCTTTGTACCTATGAACCTCTGTACCTTTGAACCTTTCTTGTGTTGCTTGCTACGGGTAAAATGTTTTTTAACTAAATTTTTTAATCTGTCAATCGAAAGTTTGGATTAACTGTTTAAAATAGAAGGCAATTTGTTTATTTTATAAGAGTAAATTATCCTTTTTTGTGATATTTGAATAACGGAGATAAAATGAATAAAATAATAAAGAAAAAACAGTTATGCGAAGCGGTTTATCTAATGGAATTGGAAGCACCATTAATCGCGAGGGAAAGGAAAGCGGGACAGTTTATTATTCTCCAGGTAGATGAAGAATTCGGCGAACGCATCCCATTGACTATTGCCGATGCTGATGCCGAGAAGGGAACCATTACAATAATATTTCAGGTAGTCGGACTAACAACCGATATGTTGTCGAGGCTCAATGAGGGAGACAATATCCCCATACTTGTTGGTCCTTTAGGAAAACCTACGCACATCAAAAAATACGGAACAGTTGTTTGCGTGTGCGGTGGAATAGGGGTTGCACCTTTACATCCGATTGCCCAGGCTCTTAAAGAAGCAGGGAACAAAGTAATAACAATTCTCGGAGCAAGGACAAAGGATTTGGTTATTTTGGAAGATGAGATGAACCGAATTTCAGATGAATTAATCATTTGTACAAATGACGGTTCTTATGGTCGAAAAGCTCTTGTTATTGAACCGCTCAAGGAAATTTGTGAAAGGGAAGAAAAACCGGATATGGTAATTGCTATAGGGCCTGCAATAATGATGAAATATTCAGCAGAGACAACCCGACCGTTTGGAATCTACACTTTGGTTTCATTAAATACCATTATGGTCGATGGAACAGGAATGTGCGGCGGCTGCAGAGTTAACGTTGGCAATGAGGTGAAATTTGTTTGCGTTGACGGTCCGGAATTCGACGGACACTTGGTGGATTTTGACAATATGATGTTACGATTAAATTCTTATGTTGAAATTGAAAAAGAGAAACACAAATGTTTTCTCGATTCAATTTCAGAAAAAAAGATTGAAAAGCAAAAAACGGAGGTGCACTAATGAGTTATCGTTCTCCCGAAGAAGTAGAAACAAAAGCAATAGATTTGTTAGAAAGATATAAAGACAGAATTGACGAATTAAAGAACAAAGAAAAAATTGCTATCCCTGTTCAGGATATGCCTTCGCAAGCACCGAGCATTAGAATTCATAATTTGAAGGAAGTGGCGCTTGGCTACACACCGGAAGAAGCCGAACTGGAAGCAATGCGATGTATTCAATGCCCCACTCAAACCTGCGTTGAAGATTGCCCCGTACATATTAATGTGCCTTTGTTTATTAAACATATTGTACACGGTGAATTTCAGAATGCGATTGACGTAATTAAACAAAATAGTTTGCTGCCTTCTATTTGCGGTCGTGTTTGTCCTCAGGAAGTTCAATGCCAAATGCGTTGTTCCGTAGGTAAAGTATTTAAGACTGTTGACAAAGCCGTTTCAATAGGTCGTTTGGAACGCTTTGTAGCTGATTGGGAAAGGGAACGCGGTAAAATTAAAATTCCGCACATTAAACCTGAAACGGGGAAAAAGGTAGCCGTTGTTGGCGGCGGCCCCGCCGGATTGGTAGTAGCCGCGGATGTTCGACGTGAAGGACATTCGGTTACGATTTTTGAAGCCTTTCACAAGCTCGGCGGAGTAATGCGCTACGGAATTCCGGAGTTCAGACTTCCCAACAGTATAGTTGACGAAGAAATAGAAACATTGGAAAGAATGGGCGTTGAAATCAGAACAAATTTTGTTGTCGGTAAGACAAGGACATTAGACGAGTTGATAAATGAAGATGGTTATGATGCCGTTTTTATTGCTACCGGCGCCGGATTGCCTCTGTTCATGGGAATTGAAGGAGAAAACTTGATCGGTGTTTTCTCTGCCAATGAATATTTAACACGTGCAAATTTAATGCGAGCCTTCGATAAAGAACATGCGGCCACACCTATTTACCCTTCTAAAATTGTAGCGGTCTTAGGCGGAGGTAACGTTGCAATGGATGCCTCACGTATGGCTTTGCGTTTGGGTGCCGAGAAGGTTTACGTGGTTTACCGTCGTACTGAAAAAGAAATGCCTGCAAGGAATGAAGAAATAGAGCATGCTAAAGAAGAAGGTGTGGAGTTCCTCTTTCTCAGCAATGCCAAAAGGGTTATCGGCGATGAAAAGGGCAGAGTCAAAGCGCTTGAGTGCCTTCGTTACGAGTTAGGCGAACCGGATGATTCCGGCAGAAGACGCCCGATTCCTATTGAAGATAGCGAATTTTATTTAAAGGTCGATACTGTTATTGTCGCAATCGGCAACAGAAGTAATCCTTTGATTAGCCAAACTACGCCGGGAATAGAAACAAATAAGTGGGGTAATATTATTGTCGATGAGAATCAGAAAACCTCAATGGATCGTGTTTACGCCGGTGGAGATATTGTGCTTGGCGCCGCAACCGTTATCCTTGCAATGGGTGAGGGGAGAAAAGCCGCTGCGGCAATTAATGAATTGCTTGCAAAAGATATTGAAGAAGAAAAAAACCAGCAATTTGCGGACGTTCACAAAAATTAGATTTTGTAATAGTTCTTATGAAATATTCTGTAGTGACGGTATTGTCGGGTTTGTTCTTTGTTCGTAGTGCTTAGTGCTTGGTTAATGTTTTAGAATCTTAAAGGTTCATAAGTAGTGAATAGATAGCAGAAAATTATGAATTATAAATGTTGAATTTTGAATTAAATAATCCGTGAGCATCCGTTAAATCCGTGTCATCCGTGTTCTATCATATCTGCGTCCTATTGTGCTTCATTCATTTTTCCGCTATCGCTACTTGGACAAGTCCGAAAGTAAGCGTGTAATACTCTACATTGCTGAATCCGGCTTCGTACAACAATCCTTTTAAGTCAATTTTTTTGTCAAAAGAATGGACGGATTCGGGGAGATATTTGTAAGCCTCCGGATTGCTAGAAATTATTTTTCCGATTAAAGGTAGAATTCTTGAAAAATAAAAGTCATAAATTTTTTTAATTAAAAAGTTTTGTGGCATTTTAAATTCCAGTATAGTGGCTTTACCGTCTTTCTCCAAAACTCTGTGAAATTCAAGAAAGCCTTGTTTAATATCGTAGAAATTACGTACTCCGAATGCAACCGTAATATTTGTAAAAGCGGAATCTTTAAACGGCATTTGTTCCGCAACGGCTTGAATTGTTCTGCCTTGACTGTAGTTAAATTTTTTATTAAAAAGCTTCAACATTTTTAAAGACAAGTCAGCGCCGACAATGTTTTTTACTCCGAATTTTTTATGTGCATCGTTAGCGAAATCGCCTGTCCCGCAAGCAACATCCAATAATTTTGCTTCGGGTCGGAGCCCCGTTAACTTTAAAGCTTTCCTGCGCCAGTAGAAATCGATGCCTGCACTTAAAAGGTGATTAAGGAAATCATATTTCTTGCTAATCGAGTCGAACATTGTCTGAACATATTTCTTTTTATCCAAGTTCACTTTCTCTCTGTAATTTGTTTGATTTAATAAAATAATAAGTAGGTTCGTCTGTCTTTTTGTTCCACCAATTGTAGATGTGAATTCCGGACCAAGCGGCAAAAATCATAAATATCGTACCGCCGATTACATCAGCAACATAATGGTAACGCAGATAGACGGTTGAAAAAACGAGTAACGTTCCGTCTGGAATAAAGAACCAACGGGATTTGGTTTTAAACCTAATAGATAAGTACATTACAAGCAAAGTCATTTCCGTGTGCCCGCTCGGGAAAACATCTCTCTGTACAATTGCAATGGGATTGGGAGTTGTCGAGGTAATAGACTCGCCCGCGTTTACTATTTCTCTTAAATAATTTGTTAAGAATAATCCTGGAAGTTCTGAGTTGGTGTTTGCAAAGTTGTGTAATGTAAATCGTGGACCTACTGCAGGTACAATGAAATAGCCGATGTAAGAAAGAGTAAAACCGTAAATGATTAAAAATGTTTCATACTTCAAATCTTCGTAGCGGTCGTTTAGCATTAAATCAACAGCAAGAATAATGGGGAGGAAGAAGAATGTTGCGTAAACTATCTGCAGCAGTTCAGTCAAATAAGGATTTGCTATTTTCATTAAGGCGTATGTAGGGTCTGTACCGAAAATGAAACGGTCAATGGAAATTAGTACCGAATCGTAATCCACCACTCGAATCGGGTGAACCATAAAATAAATTTCTTTGAATGTAAGAAAAACAAAAGGGAGTAAAAACCAAAAGTGCAATTGTTCCCAAAAAATATTGCCTTTCTTTTTGTGGTAGTAAGCTAAAATGAAAACGAGAATAATTAAAACTATGTTGTAGGTTACCAAGTCCAACCATTGCGCCACACGGTTGTGGTAAATTAAATTTAACAGAGTTAAAAAAACGTAAAAAATAATTATCACTAAATCCGTCGGGAATAAATACCGAAGAAGTTTACCTAACCTTTCCATCAGTTTTTTTTAGCCGCTAATTACACGAATTTTCGCGAATGTTTTTAAACCTGTAATCAAGCTAACTTTCCTTTTATTTGTTCATTCCTTATTTCTACAATTAGAATCGCTATTTAAGTGATAGAGCTTACAAATTGCATCTTTCATTCCAAC
>WFQV01000292.1 GCA_015486905.1 Melioribacteraceae bacterium
TCAACTTTTGATTCTTTGTAGGAACTCGCTTATTATTTGTGCCGTTAAGCCCCAAATAGGAGTCTCTTTAGTCTTGTAAACAAGCACTTTGTGTTTTCTGCCTCCCCACGGCTCAGAATAACGCGGAGGCAAATTTAATTCCTTTACAGGCAGCAGTTCTATTTTATTCCCGTCTTCGTCAATGTAATAAGGGAGAATTTCGTACTTTAAATCAAATTCTTCTGGAGTATTATTTTCGAAAAAAGAGACGGGCAGCGAAAAAACCTTTTCCACTTCATCCCTTGAAAAATTTAATTCCTCTAAGGACTGAATTTCCAATTCACCGATATAAGTATGAACAATTAAACCACGCGGACTAACCAACACACCGAGTTTTGTAATGACGGAAATTTTCTCCTGCGGGAATCCAAGTTCCTCGACGGTCTCCCTTATTGCTGTTTGGATCGGATTGCCGTCTTTGACTTCAATCTCGCCGCCGGGGAAACTTACTTCCCCGCCCTGGCGAATACCGGCGGAACGCTTTTCAAACAAAATGAAAAGCTCTCCTTCCTTTTCAAACAAAGGAATTAAAACAGCTGCTTGCAAGTAGCCATCAACACCAATTAGTTTCCCTTCGTCTTCAAGGATTGGTTTTAATTTTTGTAATTGTTTTCTATTCATCGGAATATTACAGATTAATTTTTATCTTCAACTTAAATTTAGCATTTTGTAATTAAAAAAATCGGGATTTTCTTTTTTACAAATGGAAAGCCTAAAAGGGACAATTAAAAAGTACGTCTTTTTTAACGAGTCGAACGGCTACAGCGTTATTAAGTTGGAGGAAGGCGAAACAATCGTTGGCAACTTGCCTAAATTAAAGAAGGGCGAAAGGGTTGAATTTACAGGCGATTGGGTTAAACATAATTTGTACGGTGTACAGTTCAAAGCCGAGCGTGTTAGAAAAATCCGCCCTAAAACAACCAATGGAATAATTAAATATTTAAGCAGTTCAATAAAAGGGATTAACGTACGACTTGCCAAAAGAATAGTGGACGTATTCGGCGAACAGACGTTGGACATCATTAAAGAAAATCCTTCGCGCCTGCTTCGAATAAGTGGAATAGGCGAAATAAAATTAAAGGGAATAATTAAAAGCTGGAGGGAAAACGAGGCTGTTCACGAAAGCCTTCTGTTTTTAACTGAGCATGGAATAGGAAACATCAGAGCGCTAAAAATTTACAAACTTTACGGAGAGGACACTATTCCGCTGCTTCAAAAAAATCCGTATCGTTTAATTTATGATATTGAGGGAATAGGTTTTAAAATTGCAGATTCACTTGCACGTGAATTGGGTTTCGACGAGCAGAATCCATTTCGCTTACAGGCGTGGGTAATTTATTTCTTAAAGGAATTTGCCGGAGAAGGTAATGTTTACGCACCCTTAAAAATCCTTTATTCACAAGCGGAAAAATTTCTTCATTATTCGCTCGAGGAGGATATTGCAATTCTTCCTTCGTTGGAAGATAAGGGTCAAATAGTCCTTTCGGAGGATAAAATTTACCTCTCGGACCTTTACTACGCCGAACGAGGAATTGAGAAGTTCATAACCGAACTCCTAACATCCAAAGCAAATTTCATCAACCTCGGGAACGACGTAAAACAACGCTTGGAGAAAATGTTCTCCGAAGAGCAGTTTGAGGGAATCAAATCCGCACTTGAAAATAAAGTAACAATAATTACCGGCGGGCCGGGCACCGGAAAGACGACCACCGTAAGAGGAATCATCGATATTTACAAAGATAACGGGAGAAAAATTTTGTTAGCTGCGCCCACTGGCAGAGCGGCTAAAAGAATGAACGAGTTGATTGGAATGAAAGCTCAAACAATTCACAGACTTCTTGAATTCAATCCTTTTGACCATTCATTTTTCTACAACGAGCAGAACAAAATAGAAGCGGATTTAATAGTCATTGACGAAGTCTCAATGATTGACACTTACTTAATGTACCATTTGTTTGCCGCAATAAAATCAAAAACAACGGTGGTCTTAGTAGGCGATAGTAATCAACTCCCGTCGGTAGGTCCCGGCAATATTCTATTCGATTTAATTAGAAGGCAAGTTGCCCCCGTAATTAAATTCACAAAAATTTTCCGGCAATCGGAGACGAGCGGAATTGTTAAATTGGCACATGCCATTAAAAACGGAAGAACAATTGACTTTAATAATGAAAGTTTTCCCGATGTTGTATTCATTAAAAAAGAAAATGCGGACGTTTTAACGCCTTTAATCACCGAGCTCGTGGTAAACAGAATTCCGAAAAAATTCGGCTACGACCCGTTCGAAGACATTCAGGTTATCTCTCCAATGTACAGAGGAAAAGCGGGAGTCAACGAATTGAATTCAAGTCTGCAAAATGCTCTTAATACGCATTCCTATTCGGCAAACGTTTCGCGGTTCAGAGTCGGAGATAAAGTAATGCAACTCCGTAACGACTATGAGAAAAACGTCTTCAACGGAGATATCGGAAGAGTTGAAAAAATTCTTTCCAACGAAAAAAAATTATTTGTCAGGTTCGATTTCAGAAAAACAGTTTACAAATTTGAAGAATTGGAAGATTTGACTCTGGCTTACGCAGTCACCGTTCACAAAAGTCAAGGCAGTGAATACCCTTGCGTAGTAATGCCATTAACATTCAACCACAGGATAATGCTGCGTCGAAAATTAATTTACACCGCAGTCACGCGTACAAAGGAACTACTAATCTTAATCGGTTCGAAAAGCGCACTTGACTATGCTGCCGCTAACGCTGCGGAAGAGAAAAGATTTTCTTCTCTCTTCTCCGAAAAGGTGTGATTCTTACAGACTACTCCGACGGTACAAGTTTAATTTTGGTGGCAATATTTTTCTTTCTTAGAATGGCAGTGACACACGCATAACTGAACTGCATTCGCAGTTCTTCCTGATTTCCAACCTATCGTAAAAAAAGATTAAAATACGGCGTAAAAACGAAAGATTTTTGAAAAGTGGCGATGTAGCGCCTAATATCATTTTATTCTTGTATTTATTGTTGCATTTTATTATGCTTGCAAGAATTAAAACATCTCCGAATAGCCCTAAAAAATCAGTTCGGATAGTTAAGTTTGTTCGTAACGGGAAATCCGTATCTCAAAAAATAGTTGCGGTAAGCCTCAACACCAAAAGCGGTTTGGACAAGATTTGCTTCATTAAGAATTTACCCCAATCGATTTTCGTTGGGATGATAAATAATTAAGTTATGCAAAGACTTCTATTAAATAATTTTTTTAATTCCGATTAAAACCATTTTTTCAAGTCAGTAATACCGAATGGTTTTGCAATTATTCTTTTATCTTTATCAACTAAAAACATTGTCGGCGTTGCATAAATGAAGTAATCGGAAGAGGTTTTCCCGTTCCAACCTTTTAGGTCTGAAGCATTTAACCAACTTAGATGATTATTTTTAACAAACTTAATCCAATCTTTTATTTTTTCGTCAAGAGCCACAGCAAGAACCTCCACCTTCTTTTCTTTCTGATTATTGTAAAGTCTGAAAATCTTAGGAACAATTTCCCGACAATGCGGACACTGGCTCCAATAAAAAACAATTAATGTTTTTTCCGAATTTAATTTACTCAAATCGATTATTTTACCGCTCGTATCAGGTAAAATAATATTGGGAACAACATTTCCAATTCTTAATTTTCGTGTTTGGTCTATTCTGTTTTGAATAGAATGCTCAAGTGTTTCGTCCAAGCATAAGTCGTCTGCAATTACATATCGCGGCAAGCCGCAATTAAAAATTAAGAATGAAGAATGAAGAATTATTATTCGGACTTAAAGATTAGAGAATACAAAAAACTTTCGATAATTTTTTCAAACGGAAATGAAGGAATGTTATTATTTAATTTCTTGACAAAAAAAACAAAAATTTGAGCGACAATCCTATAATGTGTTCGAAACCTTAAAATTTTTAATTATCATTACTAAAGTTATCAAGCTGCCTTAAAGGAAAAGGGATGCAGGCAAATGACATCCTTATCCAATGCTCACAAATTTTCAAACGGTATAGCCAAAACTCTTTCGCTCAATTGCTGAGGTTTAGGAATTCGACAAACCAAATAACCGCGGAAAGCTCTCTCGGGATACAAATCGATAAACTTTTCAATATTTCGAATATGTTTTGTGGATGGCGCTTCCGTCCATTTTACTTCAATCGGAATATCCTCATCCGGAGTTTCAAAAATAAAATCAACTTCGGCGCCGCTAACCGTTCGCCAAAATGAAACATTGTATCCTCTTCCAAGGTAACCAGCTCTTTGAATTAATTCCAAACCTACAAGGTGTTCTAACAAATACCCGCCTAATTCCGCCAACATATTTTTATTTAACCGGATTTCTGCGGTGGCATTGCGCACGCCCAAATCAAAAAAGTAAAAGGCGGGAGTTGTTGTTAATCGTTTGCGCTGCGATTTTCTGTAACTATATATCCAATATCCTAAAAATGTATCATTTAACACTTGATAATAGTTTTTAATAGTGGAAACTGCAATGCCGCTTTCTTGCGATAATTTCGTTAAGTTAACTTGCTTGCCGCTTTCTAATGCCGCCAGCTGCAAAAAAACGTTGAATGACGCGGTGTTTCTAACCAAGGCTTCCTTTCGTATTTCCTCTTCCACATAATTATCAACATAAGCGGAAAGCGTCTCAAATGCGGTCTCTTCATTTTCCAATCTAACGCCGGGCAGATTTCCTAAAAGCAGTTTATCGGTTAGCGAAGTTTTCGGAAATAATCTGCCGGGTTTGTTTTCAAATTGTCCGAGCAATGCTTTTCTTCCATATTCTTCCATTAGAGTTACAGGATATAAATAGTAAACGTGCGAACGTCCCGGAAGAAGATTTGCAGAATACCCCCTTAGCTTACGAGCGGAACTTCCCGTTAAATAGAACTGAAAGCGGGTTTTATCATTATCGTAAAGAAACTGCACCTCGTCAAGCAATGAAGGGACTTTTTGAATTTCATCTACAAAAACATTCGTGATATTCGAAGGCAGTGCACTTAATTCACGTGTAAATATTGAGGGGTCTCTTTCCAAACGGCGGCGTAAAACGGAATCCTGTAAATTGTAAAAAATAGAATCTTTTTCAGATAGAATATTTTTTAATAACATTGTTTTTCCAACTTGCCTGGGGCCGAAAATTATTCTCACCTTGTTCCAACTGCGTTTCGAACTTAATTTAGCGTGCAATAAACGTTGGTAGTACTGCATTTGATGTCCTTAAATATTGCTACATAAGTTGTAAATTTTACTGTATAATTTACAACTATGCTCTATATTATTCAAGTAATTTTTATCCCAAAATTGTCAATAGAATTTATTCTCAGTTTGATTGTAATAAAACACTTTCATATTGTTCTTATTACTATAATTTTTAATTGGCCTTTGGGGTAAATATTTTGTCTTGAAATATTTATTATTTCTTTTTGCCACCGATTTTAAGCCCATACCCCTTCGACTTAAATATCACCAGAATATGGCGTAAAGCAATGCGGTAATAATCAGCACTCCGTAAGCTCCGATATTAAACACCGAATCGGTTTTAAATAATTTTGCAGTCAAAGGAATTCCTTTCGGGTCGTCAACATCGTTCGAAGTTGTCAAACTTATTCCCAAAATTATTGCCATTGTAATCAGCATTGTGTAAAGCATTTGGTCCATCCACGGCAAATCCACAGCGGGAAGTTTAAGTAAAAACGCCACAATTATTGAAAGCACCGCTCCCCAGATTGCCGCTTTGTTCGTTGTTTTCTTCCAGAAAAGACCCATGATGAAAATCGCCAAGATTCCCGGGCTTACCAATCCGGTATATTCCTGAATGTATTGGAACATCTGCGGAATATTTCCAAGCAAAGGAGCCACAATTATTGCAATAATCAAAGCGGCAAAAGCCGTAATTCTTCCAACACGCACAAGAATTTTCTGGCTGGCGTTTTTATTTAAATAGGGTTTGTAAATATCCATTGTAAAAATCGTAGAGGTGGAATTGAGCATCGAAGCAAGGGAAGAAACTATTGCCGCAACCAATGCCGCCAGCACCAAGCCCTTTATTCCAATGGGAATAAATTGAGCAATCAGCCACGGGTATGCCTTGTCGTAATTGATTCCCCCGCCGGCTTTAAGAAAAGCTTCCTTCACGCCGGGAATAATAGTCGTACCGGCCGGTTGAGTAAAAAGCACAAACGCCACTATCCCCGGTACAACCACAAGCACGGGAATTAAAAGTTTGAGGTAAGCGGCAAAAACAATTCCTCGCTGTCCTTCTTTCAAACTCTTTGCCGCCAAAGTTCTTTGAATAATATATTGATTGAATCCCCAATAATAAAGATTGGCGACCCACATGCCGCCTATTAAAACCGCAATGCCGGGCAAATTAAAATACTGTGGATTGTTCCTGCTTAAAATCATGTGGAACTTTTCCGGTGCTACTTTCAAAATGTGTGCAAAGCCGTGAATTATTCCTCCTTCGGGAGTAACAGCGTTAAGTGCAATCAAAGAAGTAATTAAGCCGCCAAACACAAGCAGCACAACTTGCAGAACATCCGTCCACGCCACGGCTGAGAGTCCGCCCCAAAGCGAGTAAGCCGCAGCGATGAAAGCCAAAACAAGAATTGCGTAAACAATCAAGCTACCGTCGCCTGTGCCGATAATTGTGTCGATTGCTTTGCCTCCTAAAAACAATACCGAAGTCAAGTTCACAAAAATAAAAAGCGCAACCCAAAAGACGGCGAGAATTGTTTTTAGTTCCGTGCCGAAACGCTTTTCAATGAATTCGGGAATTGTGTACAAACCTTTCTCAATGAAAATAGGAAGGAAATATTTTCCTACAATCAAAAGTGTTACAGCGGCCATCCATTCGTAAGAGGCTATTGCCA
>WFQV01000293.1 GCA_015486905.1 Melioribacteraceae bacterium
TCTATCTTCCGTGCAATTTTTTTGTAAGTATCCATTGCTCCTGCCATGTAATAAATGTTGCCCACATCGTTAAGCAGACGGTAATCCATCGGTATTAACTTACGAGGAATTTTCTTTTCCATCTCGTCAAGCGTTTTAATTGTCATCGCTTTGTCATGCTTAGCATAAAGGTAATTAAGAGCAAGACGGATATAAGCGTTTCTGTAGTTCAACGTAAGTCTTTTGTGATTTTCGTTTAGGAATATCGTCGAATCGCTCAAACCACGGTATTTGAATCCCGGATGATAAGTCCTGCTAAAGCCTTTCGGTTCGTTGAAAAGCTGTTTGTACATTATTTGGGTATCTACCGCTTGATAGTAACTACCTGTTTTGAAGGGCATCACGCGGAAAGCAAGTCCTTCCATTTTCAAATAATCATTCAGTCCTATTTTACTATTGTCGGAACAAGTAACGGCAAAATAAATGGGGCGTTTCCAATGACTCGATTGAATAATATTAAGCACCATCAAGTCTTGTGTCCTTACAGCCTTTATTCCTCCGAAATTGGCGGTATTTTTCATTACCCATTGAATTTTTCCCTTCTTAATAACGGAAGAATCCTTTACGCCGAATTCCTTGTAAACCTCTTTCGGAACAGAAACGGTAATTTTCTTCGCTTTCCAGCGAATTGGTCCCAACCGGTTAATTTCCAAATCCGAATAAGAAATTGGAACCGGTTTCGTACCAAAGGGTTTTTCGTATTTAAGTTGTTTAATGTACCAGCCGGTATTAAGCAGACTCAGGTTCGCGATGCGCACATCACGCCGCACGCCTTCAACGTTCTGCAAATACCATAAGGGGAAAGTATCGTTGTCGCCATTTGTAAATAAAATAGCATTGGGTTTAACGCTTTGCAGCAAGTTGTAGGAATAATCCCACGGTACGTAATTCCTTGAACGGTCATGTGTGAACCAATTCGTCTTTGCCATGTTGTAAGGCACAAAAACGATTGCAAAAAGCAGAAGCGTGTAATACGCCGGTTTGAACAACTTTTTATTTTTAAGCGTTTCTGTAATAATATCCAGCGAGCCCTTAACACCGAGTGAAATCCACATTGAAAAGACAAAGAACGCACCTACGTAGAAATAGTCTCTCTCCCTCGGCTGCGGTTGCTGCTGATTCTGGTAGAACGCCGTTAAGTACCCCAGGAAAATGAACATCACAAGGAAAACGGAAGCCATTTTCCAGTCTTTCTTGAAGTGGTAATAAAGTCCAAGCAGTGCGAATAGGAACGGAATGTAAAACAGTTGCGTCCATTTAACCCCTGCATCTTGAACGGTGCTTTCTCTTCCGATGTAATTCCAGAAAAGGTAGCGGTGAAACATATGTTGCATTTGGTATCTTAACAGAAAGTCCAAATCGCTTGAATAATTTGTGTAAATTGCTTGCTGCTGAGGTTCTTGAGAATATCTCCTTTGGAATATGGGGAAATCACCGTATTGTTCACGGTTCAAATAAGAGACCAACGTTGAAAGGTCCCGGGGGTCATTCATATTAATGGGAGGATGCTCGTTTGCTCTTACAATAATCATAATGTAAGAAGTAAATCCTATGAAAATAAACAAGAGGGCTTTAGACAACATAGCAACGGTTTCGCGTTTTTCTTTATGCCCCCAATAAATGAAATAAGCTAATACTGCAAATATTCCGATGAAAAAAACTGCTCCGATAAATGTACTGTCACCGCCAATCCATCTTAAAAAATTAGGGACGTATTTAACCACACCGGGGTAAACAGCCGCAAGTGCAATACCACCGGCGATTATGGGAATGTAAAAAGAATTTTTAACGAAGATTTTTTTCCAAAATATTCCCATGTAAATTGCGCTAATTGCAATGAACACCCACACAAAACGGGCGTCAACCGCTTTGAACTGCTCAGGCGTTGGAGGTGTGGTCTCGGTTAATGCACTCCACATAGCAATAAAAACGATTAAAATAATTGCAGTATGTCCGAGAAAGATGTATGCGGTCTTTTTCAAAGTTTCATCATCATCGGTGTACTTTCTAAAAACAATCACCATTGCAATCGGGACAATGGCTAAAACCGCCATTAGATGCACACCGGTTGCAAGTCCTATTAAATAAGCAATAAGAATTAAATATTTCTCGCTGTCTTTGTTGTCCGCTTTCTCCCACCAAATCATCAGCAGCCAAATAACAAGTGCAATAAAAAAAGTTGACGAAGCATAAACTTCGGCTTCTACAGCGTTAAACCAGAACGTATCGGCAAACGCAAGTGAAAGTGCACCTATGGCGGCTGCCAAAAAAGTCCCTGCCGATTGTAAAAGAGATTTCTCGTCATTCTTCGTGAACATATTAATTACACGAACGGAAACGAGGTAAAGGAATAAAACGGCAAAGGAGCTGGTAACCACGGAAATCGTATTAACCCGTAAGCCGATATTCCCAACAAAAGGAATCATCGACAAAATTCTTCCGACAATCAGAAAGAAAGGTGTTCCCGGAGGATGGGGTACTTGTAAAAGGTAAGAAGAAGAAATAAATTCACCGCAATCCCAAAAAGAAACCGACGGTTGAACGGTTGAAAAATAAGTGAACAAAGCAATTAAAAAAACAATCAAACCTATTAATTTGTGGAGTCTCGATTCTGTCATTATTGCACCAATATAGTTAATAAATTTTACTTTTTGAACAAATCATCCAAGTTGGGTTTAGGACGATTAACATAATATTTTTCGTACAACTTTCTCAATCTTTCCATCGACAACTTGTCCAGGTCCTCATCATCGATGTGCCGTTTTTTCAGCATTTTGTAGTCTTCCAATTCTTTCGGCTCGAACTTCCTCTCGAACCTCTTTAACACTTCAAAGTATTTTTTCTGGTCACGGTAACTCATAATAGACCGGCTTTCCTTTCCAAAATAATTTAGAACTAAAATATATTAAAAAATTAGAATAGGCGGGGAATATTTATTCTGCTCGTTCATTTAAAAAAACAACGTGGCATAAAAATTTTTTCCGCACTATTTTTACAAAAAGAACATTTTAAAATATGGTTTTCTACAAAGATTTTGCCCCTTTGGTTTCAATTATACTGCCAACGTTCAACAGACGCAAGCTTATTGAACGCGCAATAAATTCCGTATTAAAACAATCACTCGATAAGTGGGAGCTAATCATAATAGACGACGGAAGTACCGACGGCACACAGGATTTCGTCAATCGGCTTGCCGTAACTGAAAAAAGAATTAAATATTTAAGGCAAAGCCACAGAGGAATTTCATACAGCTTGAACACCGGAATTAAAACGAGCAAGGGACGTTTCATTACTTTCTTAGGCAGCGACGACGAATACAAACCCGAACATTTACAACTCCGTGCCGACTTTTTTCACGCCCACCCCGGGATTGATTTAATCCACGGCGGAATTGAAATAGTGGGGGACCCGTTTGTACCGGACAAAAGGGACACGAGCAAAAAAATTCATATCAAAGAATGTATTGTGGGCGGTACTTTCTTTGGTAAGAGAAAGGTCTTCGAAAATTTAAACGGTTTTAAAAACATCCCTTATAGTGAAGATTCTGAATTCTTAGAGAGAGCGTCGAAAATATTTAACATCCGGAAAGTTGACTTCCCCACATACGTTTATTACCGCAACACTCGGGATAGCATTACTAACACGATTTGATTTCAGCAAAACAAATATTGATTGGAGCGTATGACATGGAGGAATAGGACGCTGATTGGACAATAGAACACGGATGACACGGATTGTTGCTGGATTTTCACTGAAGAAAAAGTAGTAATAAATGTGACAAGTTGTAAGTCTTAAGTTACCAGCCTACGTAATAGCCACGAATGCACGAATTTTATTCAACCAAGAACTAAGAACAAATGAACTACGATTAACGAATACTCGAATGAACTCAAACTTCTTACGTCTTACTATTTGCGTCTAACGATTAACGATTTATAGGACGCTGATTTTCATGATGAATTATGATTTTCGATGATTAGACAATGGAACACGGATTATTCAATTAAAAATTAAAAATTTTCTGTCCTCTATTCCTTTGCACCTCTGTACCTTTTTGCCTTTGAACCTCTAAACTTCTAAACCGCCGAAGGCGAACTAAACCTCTAAACGAAGAACAATCTAATTACGATTGACGAGTAGTAAGTCTTAAGTGACGAGTCTTAAGTAATAAGTTGCCTCCGGAATAGCCACGAATGCACGAATTTTATTCAACCAAGAACTAAGAACAAATGAACTACGATTAACGAGTACTCGAATGAACTCAAACTTCTTACGTCTTACTTCTTGCGTCTTGCGATTGTCGAGTTGTAGAACGCTGATTGGATAGAACACGGATGACACGGATTGTTGCAGGATTTTCACGGAAAAAAGAAATAAAAAAGCCGGACTTCCGCCCGGCTCTTCTTTAACCATATAATCTTATCTTAGCAGAACCATTTTTCTTACCTCGGTAAAGCCCCCGGCTTTTAATTGGTAAAAATAAATCCCGCTCGGTAAATTATCGGCATTGAATGTTACTTTGTAAATGCCGGCATTCTCATTACTACGCACGAGGGTTTTTAGTTCCCTGCCGAGAATGTCGTAAATCTTCAGCGTTACGAAACACGGCTTGCTAATTTGATACTCTATCTGTGTAGTATTTAGCCCACCCTTTGTTTTTTGTCCGAATGGATTGGGATAATTTTGAGAAAGTTTAAACTGTGCAGGGACAGGCTTTTGGCTTTTAACCGAAGTGATTGAAGCATCGGCACGGTAAACTTCACCGCTGTTTGTTCCTGCGTAAACATAATTGCCGTCGTTACTTGGTAATACGGAGCTTACGCCGTAACCGCTAAGACCCATCTCGTACCAATCCACAGTGGAACCTCCGGCAACTTTCTCTAAATTGGATTTTTTGGAAATGCTTTTAATTACGCCTGTAAACACTCCGGATTCCCACGAAGTGGCGTAAATCCGTTTGCCCTTTGTCCTTACGGCATAAATGTAATTTGCTTCTACGGGGAATTCACGTCCCCACGTTACACCGGCGTCAGCCGAGCTGTAAAGCCCGTTGCCATAAGTGCCTGCGTAAATTACGCCGTCGTCGGACTTGCCGAGAGTCCAAATGTAAGGATACTCAATGTTCAATTTTGTAACTGTCTTTCCGCCGTCGTTTGATTTGTAAAGCCCCACGTCGAACGTGCCTATGAACAGCTCCCCTTCGTCGTTAACCGTCAAACCTACAACAGCGGCTTTGGAAATATTGTTGTTAATTTTGCTCCAATTCTTTCCGCTGTCTGTTGACTTGTAAAGTCCGCTGCCCCAAGTGCCGGCGTAAATATTATTATTGAAATAAGCGAGGCAGCGCACGTCACCTTTGGAAAAGCTCGTCCTTTTCCACGTCTGTCCGTTGTTTTCGGAGAGGTAAACACCACGCTCCGTACCCACAAATATTTTGCCGTCGGGCATTTCTTTAATTGACCAAATGTAAGTAACGCTGTCCATTTGATTTTCATTGAGCAAGGTCCAAGTTGTTGCGCTGTCCGTGCGGTAAATATTACCTCCCCATGTTCCGACAAGGAATGTCCCTTCGGGTTCGGGTTCCATTGTCCACACGAGTTCGTCGCTTTTGAATTTACCAACAAGTTTCCAATTAAACGTCATCTTTCCGGAGTTGCCGGAGGCACCTCTGGAGTTGTAGCGGACACCGAGCGAAACAAAATCATCTTCGGTTGTAACACCGTTGTCAGGTGTGGAATTTGTGTCAACCTGGTCAACAGAGACAACTTCGGCAACGGAATAAAGAGTAGAATCGTAAGGTAAATTCCCGACAAAAAGAATATTATTGTACTGTGCATGACCTTGAAGATTAAGTGCAATCATCTGTCCGTTTTGCTGCCCGTCAACGAAATTAACATTTGTCTTCGGTGCCAAAATTGTTCCCGTAACATTTATCCCTTTTATTTGCAAATATCTTGTTTTGTAGAAATTGTAAATTACATTCGAGTAATCCGCACCGAAAACTTTCAGTCCGCCGCCCCAATGTAAAGTATCCTTCCTGGAATATTTATCTTTGAAATTCACAAGCACAACCGAGCCGTTCGGAACGTTAATGATGAAGTCCGTTGCACTTTCGATTTGAGATTTGTTTACAGAGAAAACGTTCAAAAAAGGACTGCTTCCGTTCAAGCGTAATGTGCTGAAATCCAAAGTTGTTTTACCGTTCGGAGTGTATTTGTAAAGCCTTGCCGCGAGTTGTCTTATCAAGTAACTTTTTTTCTTTAATGATCGGGCATATTTCCAATCTTTAATTAATTTCCCGTTAACAATATCCAATTCCGGATTAAAGTCGTGGAAAATTGTGTCCTTCCCGAAAACCACATTCCCGCCGTAAATAGCGCCTCTGGGACCGTACTCGAGAGTATGCCCCACTACAAGCACATTTTGATTTGATGAATCGTTCCGCAATGCGTAGCCAACCGAGTATGAAGTACCCAAATGTGCGTAATTCCCTACGAACATTTTTCCATCCGTATCCGAGATAAGGGAATCCGCATTGTGAATTACAAATACGTTGTAACCTTTTGCAGGTCCCAAATCGAATACTGATTTGTTAGCATCTTTTATGTTAAGGTTTGCAGTCACTTTTAACGTTACCTCTTGCCCAACATCCAAGCTAGGAACTTCCCACGTAATTACGTTTAAGCTGTCGGATGCCGTGCCTGCTCCGGCGTTTTCGGAAACAATATCCAAACCTTTTTGTAACGTATTTTTAACTACGATGTTTGTAGCTTTGTCGGGCCCGGAATTTTTGAGCGTGAAAGTAAAGTGAACATTGTCACCGTTCTTTGGATTTGCTTTGTCAACTTCGCCGCTCAAACTTAAGTCTGCGTAGTTTTGATCAATAGTTTGCGGTGTTTGGTTCGGCAGATAAAATGCCATTCCTCCTATTCCCGAACTGAAATGCAGCACGCAGTCAAATTTAAGGTTTGCAACATTAACCTTGAATATTCCTTCCTCATAAGCGGCGTAAATAAATCCGTTCGGATGACCAACGGCAGCGCGAAGTGCGTGCCCCTTTAGATTAATAGTCATAACCTTCGATATTTCTCCCGCAGGAAATGAATTAAATTTAAACAAATCGTAGTAGTTTCTTGAGCACATCCCCCAGTGATTCCTTGAGCCTAAAAACAGATAAAAAACAGTATCGACCTTTGAAAGCCCCATTGAGACCGAAAAGAAAGGAGTTTTTATGGTTGCTACAACCTCCGCCAGCCCATTAGTTGTATCGATAGATATGATTTGGTGGTTCAATGCCGTTAACCCGTAGAGCTTACCTTTGTTAAACACTAAGCCGGTAACGTAATCTCCGAATTTTAATTTGCTCCCCAAATAACCGACAAATTCCGGTTCAATCTTTCCGCCTTCACCTTGAAATTTACTACCGTCAATTTTGTAAAGAGCCGCACCCGTTTTTTTTGACCATCCTTTGTTAACAAACCACAAATAACCCGAATCGTCAAAGACAGCGCTTTGGATGTTCTGAATTACTTTTTTGCCGTTTTCGCCGTACAGTTTGAAATTCCCGAGTTTGTGGACAGCGCTCTTCTTCGAATTGTCGAGACGAATATAATAAGCGTGACCGTCCTTCATTTCAAGGGAAAAGATTGTCATCGATGGGAAATTATCAACGCCTGTAAAAGTTTGGGCGGGAAGAAACGTTGCCAAAGCTAATAAAAAGATTAAAATTTTTTTCATTTTACACCTCGCTTTAATAGTTTCATTCTTAATTTATTAATAATAAACAAAAACAATGCATTAATCAATGCGCAAGAGCACAATTTGAAAATTTTCAAGAAACATTTGTTTAAACATTATCGGAAATATTTTCGTTCCGTTTAGGGGGATTTTATTGGAAATCTAATATTTCCCCCGAACAGAATTTATGCCTGAACGGTTTTTCTTAATAAAAAATCGTAGGACAACAGCCTTTTGCGGGGCGAGCTGTCGCTACAGTTAATAATATGAGGAAGGGGGTGTCTAAAAA
>WFQV01000294.1 GCA_015486905.1 Melioribacteraceae bacterium
AAGACGAATAACCGCTGTTGGCAAGTATTTGGTCAGCTTGCTGTGAATTGAATCTAAACGGAGCTGAGACGTTGAACGTTTTGTTTGCATCCGAAAAGAAAGAAGCGGAAGCCATTAATTTGATGTTAAGGTCGAATCCTAACAATTTATTGCCTGGCGAACCGGAGAACCATCCGGAATTCAAATTGGAGCCGAATGCCGAGATAATAGGCTGTACATAAGCCTCACCCGCCTGCTGGCTTAAATTGTTTAATGTCTCATCCAATGTTTGAGCTTGAGATTTTGCGGAGAAAAGCAAAATTGTAGTTGCAAATAGAATCGTCAAAAACACTTTTACTTGGTTTCTCATTTTACCTCCTTATTGTTAAAAGAAAATATTTCCGTTTTTAATTGAATTTAATTGCTTTGCAACAATTCTTTAGCAGAGACAAGAGCCGAATCAGTAACCGTCTCACCGCTCAAGAGAGAAGCAATTTCCAGAATTTTTTCCCGCTCGTTCAGCTTTTTAATTCCACTTACAACTCGCCCGTTAATCGATGCTTTTTCAACTTTGTAATGATGGTCGGCTAATGCCGCAATTTGGGGTAAATGCGTAATGGCAATTATTTGATGAAACCGTGAGAGGTTTTTTAATTCCGAGCCTACTTTCCGTGCAATGCGTCCGCTTACCCCGACATCAATTTCGTCAAAAATTAACAGCGGAAGTTTGTCGTTCTTTGCAAGGCTGGATTTCATTGCCAACATTATTCTTGAAATTTCCCCGCCTGAGGCAATCTTAATCAACGGTTTGGTTTCTTCACCAACATTTGTAGAAATAAAAAATTCAACCTTATCCAGTCCGTATTTAAAAAGTCGGTAACACTTTGAATTCAGCTCTGTGGAAAAAATCTGTCCCGAGTCCGTCTCTACTTGCTCGATACGCGTTTCAAATATTGCTTCGTTAATACCCAAATCTTTTAGTGTCGCTTCGATATTATTTTTAAGTTGTAATGCTGCCTTTTCTCTCTCCTCGGAGAGCCTACTCCCAAGAACGCCCAATTTGGTTTTTAGATTCTCTATTCCCTGTTTAATCTCCTTTTTCTTTGAAGTAAAATTAAGAGCTGTTTCGTGTTCTTTTTTAATTCTTTCTTTGTATTCAAGCACTGCCGAAAGCGAGCCGCCATATTTCTTTTTCAAAAGATTAAGGCTCCCCAACCTTTCCCGCATTTCTTCAAGTTTCTCAGGGTCAACTTCAATTTTGCTTCTGTAACTTACCAGCGTTCTCGCAATGTCGTCTAAAATTGAGAGAGCGCTTTCAGCTTCGCTTGTTCTTTCGGAAAAACTTTTGTCGAAACTTTCCAATTCGTTCAATTTTCGAATTAAATTTCCCAATCGTCCGGTAACCGAGTTTTCCGCTTCGTAAAGTTCGTAGTAAATTTCTTCCGTAAGAGCTAAAATTCTTTCGGCGTTTTCCAAAACGGTTAACTCGCTCTCAAGTTTTTCATCCTCTTCGGGTTGGGGGGAAACTTCTCCGATTTCTTTCAATTGAAATTCGTAAAGTTCTTTCTTCTCCTTCAGCACTGCTTCCTTTTCTTCCAATATTTTAAGCTCATTAACCATGTCAAGAAAAACGTTGTAGTTCTTTTTGTAATCATTTAAAAGCCCGGAATAGTTTCCGAATTCGTCGAGCATTTCGATATGCGTTTGTGGTCTTAAAATAGATTGGTGCTCGTGTTGTCCGTGAATATCCACAAGTAAATCACCGACATCCTTAACGAAGCTGAGGTTAGCCGGTGTGTCGTTAACAAAATTACGATTAGAACCTTTAAGCGAAATTTCTCTTCTTAAAATCAGTTCGTCCGAGAAATCGTAATTGTTTTTTTCAAGAAGATTTTTAATTTTCTTATTGGTCGAAACGTTAAAAACGGCTTCTACTATTGACTTCCGGGCGCCTTTGCGAACTACATCCGTGGTTGCACGCTCGCCTAAAATCAACCCGAGAGCACCTATCAAAATTGATTTTCCGGCTCCGGTTTCACCCGTAATAATGTTCAAGCCTTCAGCAAAGTTGACTTCGACGTCTTCAATTAATGCGTAATTTTTTATTCTTAATGATGTCAGCATTTAATACAATCGTGAAATTAAAACCATATTAAAATAACAATTTGTGCCTTCATTTACCAACCAAATAGCAAAAGTTTAAATTATCCTGTATAATTTGTTAAAAACAATTTTAACATGCTGTTTGCTTTACGTATTACTTCATTTTAACTAATAATTACAAAATAACTTTTAGATTTTTTAATGCTATTTTATTTGTCTTTGAAAAGTTTCCTAATAATGTTCATTGGAATAAACATTTTCTCGCTCTTTTCAAGTTTAATAAATCCATATTGTTTATAGAAATTTTCTGCATTTTCATTTATTAGATCAACAATGACTGCAATTGCTCCAATTTTATTTTTTGCTACTTCGTAGCACTCTTTTAAAGCATCCACTAATAAATATTCACCTTTCTTTTTACCTTGAATACTTTTATCAATAGCTAACCGCCCAAGCAAAATAACAGGAATACTTGAATATGATTTGGGATATTTATTTGAATATTTTTCAGTAACATCTTCTAACGGAATACTACTACTGGAAAGCGTATAATAACCTTTAACTTCATTATTGAGTGTAAAGACAAAACAAACCGAAAGTTTCTTTTTTACAGCTTGACTTGCCTGCCTCTTTATGTAATCATTAAGAGATGCTATTCCACAATCAAAATTATTACGATTGTGAAATTTTTGCAATAAATTTTTTTCCAGATTCATTTAGCAGAGAGTGATTTTAAATATTTTTTTGAGGCTTTTTTTAATTTATCATTAGGCTCCATATTCGAAAAAATAGCATCAAAAAATAATTCTTTCTCTTTTTGTGAAACCAATATCCTTTCTTTTTCTCGAAGAATTCTTGATGCATAATCTCTTACGGCGGAAATCACAAAACTCGAGAGAGTTTTGTAACCAGCTAATTGAGAAGCTTCTTCAAAAAATAATTTATCCTCTTTCGATAGCCTCAACTCAAATCTTGATTGTTTTATTTCTATTGTTTTCATTATATCACAATTTATTTAAAACAAAAGTACGTCATTTTTCCGTACAAATCAAGTTTCAAGTTTATGATAATTAAATGCTCCGCAATGGCTTTGTACAATTTCAAATCTGGTTGCAAAAATAATTTAGCTTGCCTTTATTTCTTGAGCGTTTTGTCACGATTTTCCCCACCGTTGTCAGAGTAGGTTCACACCTTTGGCGGGGCAATCAAAAAAATCGCGCCAAAACTTATTTGTTGTTTTTTCGTCACACCCACGGGTTGAAACCCGTGGTTAGTGAGATGTCCCCTGCGAAGTCGGAGTAAACTCCGCAGGGGATAAGAAATATTTGATTTTTTCGGGGTTGTTCAAATAGCCGTAAAGAGCATTTCCTTTTAAGCCTTGTAATAAGACAGGAATTTTCCCAATATTCAACAAATTAAAAATTACCGTCATTACAAACCATGCATTTGTGCAGATTGCAAGCAATTTACGCTACAAAAATGCAACTTGTCGCGACGGACCTCGCAAAATGCGGGGGAAGTCAGACCTGTCTCGCCGAAGTCAAGCGAAGCGCAGACAAAGGCGGACTTGTCGGGAGAAGTCGAATTTCTTGTTTCTTCTTTCTTATTTTTTTATTTTTTTGCCACCAATTTTAAGCCTGTATCACCTGTACAATTTTGAATGTTTTATCAAATCTTTTTATTGACAAACGAAGATATTCTAATTATATTTTGAGTTCTATTTTTGAGAAGTTTGACATTTTGAATAGAATAAATTTTACATCGCGGGGTAGAGCAATTGGTAGCTCGTCGGGCT